>SKSE01000081.1 GCA_007118135.1 Bacteroidales bacterium
AAGCCCATGAAGCAGATGTGGACTCTATAGCCCGCCGGATTGCCGATGCCCGGCAGTTGAAACTGAGCGAAAAAGATATTGTGCTTCAGAAGAAATCAGGAAAATGGGAAAGATTATACTATCATTTTCCGGGATTTTTAAGAAGACAGGTATGGAAGTATATGCTCAAAAATCCCCGGCTGGTTTTTAGTAAAATGGGAAATGTGGCCATCACATCCATCGGAATGATGGGCAATGTAAAAGGATGGTTCATACCCATTTCGGTTCATCCCATTTGCTTCGGCATCAGCACTATAACCAAAAAACCCCTGGTTATCAACGATCAGATCGCCATCAGGGAAGTGCTGAGCATGACCATTCTCATGGATCATGATGTGATAGACGGTGCTTTAATGGCACGATTCATCAGCGATCTCACAAAAAATATTGAGAACGGTAAGGGATTGTAAAACATCAATGATTCAGTTGTCTAATTACCGAGAGATAATCTGTTATAAAAGATTAAGTTAATATATGCATGAATTTTTTCTGCTGCAAGATAAATTCCGAAAAGCCCGTTATACAAAGCACTCCTGTAAACATATCCTCCCGTTACCGAACCTGTGCAACCCGAGCCCTCATGACCGTAGTCAAAAACAGGGAAAGTATAAAATTCTTCATCCCCATATCCACTAAAATCAAAACCCCCTTTTGCATGAAATACTAACTTTGTGGAAACAAAAAATCCGGAATCTGTGAAAAATCTTCAACAATTCAAATCCACATTGCTCAACTACGCCGATAAGAAAAAAGCCCTTGATATGGCCCGGTTTTTCCAGGCCTTCCCCGGTGGTTATGGCGAAGGAGACACCTTTTTGGGTGTAAAAGTACCCGATCAACGTTCAGTTGCCAAACAGTTTTTCAAGGAATTAAACCTGGATAATATTGCCTTGCTGCTCAATGAAAACATTCATGAGCACAGGCTCACTGCTGTTTTTATGCTTGTACTTAAGTATGAAAAATCAAAAACTGCAGAAGAAAAAAAGGCAGTGGTTGATTGCTATCTGAAAAATATTTCAGGGGTAAATAACTGGGATATTGTTGACTCATCCTGTCATAAAATTCTGGGGCCATGGCTGATCGATAAGGACAAAGGCCTGCTGTATGAATTTGCCCACTCAGGAGATTTATGGCTGCAGCGCATTGCGATCATTACTACCATGCACTTTATTTATAATCGGCAATTTGATGATGCTTTCCGCCTGGCAGAAATCCTTCTCCAACATCCCCACGATCTCATTCACAAAGCTGTGGGTTGGATGTTGCGCGAAATCGGCAACCGCGACTATGATGCAGAATACCGTTTCCTGGTAAAACACTACCGTCAAATGCCCCGTACCATGCTCCGCTATGCCATTGAAAAGTTTGATGAGGATGTAAGGCAGGGGTTTTTGAAGGGAACCATTGGGGATTTTTGATTTAGGATTTTTGATTTAAGATTTGTGATTCAATGTCGTTTAGTTAAGCAAGAGTATCAGGATTAAAAATCATAGAAATACTGATGTAAACCATTTAATCATAAAGAAATCTGCGTTGCTCTGCATCTGCGTTATCAGCGTTCCATTATAATATGGCTTAATTAAGCGACATATATTTGATATTGTGATTTATGATTCTTTGCTGCCCCACTAAGCGGTTTTGAAACCGGCTAGAGGCAGCACTCCGAGGCTTATTACCTCACATCGTGCTTTTTACAAACTTAAAGGTTAAACCCAATGGAAAAAATCGTCTTATCCAAAAATCATCTCAGAGCCATAGGAGCATCACTTCTTATCGTTGAAGAATTATTACAGGAAATGGAATATGTATTGAATCATTTTAACGACGGAGTTCTTTCAAAAATGAATGATGATATTTCTGATGAGACAAAAGATTCCAGCCTGAAAACTATTACCGAAGCCAGAGCATTGGTAGAAGAACTATCATTAAAGTATGAACTTCCGGTTCGTAAGCTAAATATGAGCAGGTTTATAGAATCTCGAAATACCAAAATCTGGGAAATTCTATCCGGAACCAGTTCAAAGAAACTCAGGGGCTATGGAAAGTTTCCGCAGGAACACTCCACTGAATTTGACAATGATATACAGAAACTGCTTGATATAACCAATCAAATTGAATTGCAATAAGCCGGTCAGTTTTTTAGGAAACCTGTTTTTGGAAATTGATGGTAAAATTTCTTTTGTTTCCGTAAAGTCTGTGAAATAGAAAATTGTGTTCTTCTGCCAGGGTCCTCTACCAATTTTTAGCTTTACAAATTAATGCTCAGCAGGGACTACTCGACCAAGCCACATATTTTTATTACTTAAATATACTTATCCTTATTCCCCGCTGATGCACAATTTTCCCATATATTTGCCGTAATGAATATATCCGTTTAATCCCATTTGAAATTACATCATACCATTTACCATGAGTAAATCAAGAAACCTTTTACTGGTCTTTATTTTGCTTTTGCCGATGTACTTTTTTTCTTCCTGTAAGGTGACAGCTCCCGTTGGAATTGCTACCGATACCTGGTATATCAGCGATGCTGAAAATGTTGCCGTACGCTTTGAATCTGACGGACGCGGTGAGTATGTTGCTTTAAACCGTGCCATTGCAACTCCCGAAAATTTAAAGCACCGGCAATCGCGCAACAGATCGACCCTACGTATGACCGGAAGGCCAAATCTTCAGGGCAGCATGACTGTTTATCACGACAGATTTTATCTTACATCTGACGATGAACGGATTGAATTCAGACAGTATTACACACGGGCTTTCCCCCGTGGTCCGTTCCGTTATACGGATAAGGTTTTCAGTCATACTGAAATGGTTGAAGAGCAGTATGGAAGTGCTCCCGGTTTTTACTCATCCAAGACCATCGAAAAAAGAGAAGACAAAAGCTATAACCAGGTGCTCTTTGATGTGGCAGAAGGAATCACCACCAATATATTGCGCAGAGATGTACCCCTGCACCTTGACATTTACCAACCCCGTGGCGACTTTCAGAAAAACCGCCCGCTTATTGTTTTGCTTCATGCCGGCGCTTTCATTGCCGGCGACAAACGCGATGAGCTGGTATCAACATTGGCAGAAGAATATGCCCGGCGCGGATTCGTAGTTGCTTCCGTAAATTACAGGTTGGGATATATCTTTCTGCCCGGTCGCTATTCGAATCTTGAACGTGCCATTTACAGTGCCATGCAGGATGTACGGGCTGCTCTCAGGTATCTGTCGCACCATCACGAAAGGTTGGGCATCGACCCCAAACTTGTATTCCTGGGTGGACACAGTGCCGGAGGTATCCTTTCACTGAAAACTACTTTTATGGAAGAATCGGAAGTGTGGTCGAGTGTGCGCGGAAGTGTTCTCAGGATGCAATCCGATTTGGGCTGTCTCGACTGCTCTACCAATGATCTGCACGGACCTTTCAGCATAAAGGGAGTAATCAACATGTGGGGTGCTGTGGATGATATAAGCATCATCAAAAGACACAACCAGGTACCCATTTTATCTATCCATGGCGATGCCGACCTGGTGGTGCCCTATGGTTATAACCTGCCGTTTACCAATGTAAGCCCAAGGGCCTCCGCATTTTTCTCAAGAAGACTGCATGGCTCAGCCAGTATCCTGAACCACACACGTTTACTGGACATTGACCATACCCTTTATACCTTCGAAGGATTTGGTCACGAACCCCATTTTGATGAAGAGCATGAACTCATCCCTGAGAACTACATCATCATTCATGACCTTATTCTCGATTTTGTCAATAACCTGATCACACCTTCCATGGATAGATTCAGAGGGCCGCTGGCCATTAACCCTTTCGATCCCGCTGCTGAGTATCACTTTGAAACATCAAATTACGACAGCTATTATTTTCAATGTGACGATTGTATTATTGTAAATGAAACCGGAAACTTTGCACGGGTGGTGTGGCTATCGGGAAAAGATGGTTATGAATTGCGGGTTTCAGGCATTGGTTCCAACGGACAAGTGATCTCGGATACGCTGAATATTAATCTGACGCGTTGAGTAAAAAAAAGTCCGGGTGCGACTCAAAGTCGCGCCCGGACTGCCACAACCGGACTGTAGCGCCCGGACTGATAAAAGCAAAGTATTTCTAAATCAAAACATGGGTATTCTCCAATATCTTTATAACTTTAAAAACTGAAACAATCTATCCTTATAAACAATGGAGAAGCTCGGAAAGGTCAACAGGATTTTGTTATTTACATTGGGATTGTTTGCCTTGTTTTATTTTGGCTCATCTTTTCTGATACCTTTGATTTTTGGAGTATTCTTTGCAACCCTGGTAAGTCCCTTGGCAGGTTTACTGGAAAGGATTAAAACTCCAAGGGTTCTGGCTGCATTTATAGGTACACTTGTTATTTTCATTGTTGTGGGAGGTATTTTATATCTGTTCCTCTACCAGTTAACACTTTTTATTACCGACATATCACAAATCAGAAGTGAGTTGCAATCCTTTATTGCGGCAACACAGACATGGATTACCGATGTTACACAACTTTCATTGGAAGAGCAAAGAAAAATCTGGCAGGACCGATCAGGGCAGTTACTGACCACACTTGAAACAGGAATCACACGTTTTTTAGGTGATCTGGCCAATACTGCCTTCAGTTTCTTACTGGTACTGGTGTATGTTTTCCTGTTTATTTATTACCGTAAGAAGTTTACAGAATTTGTTATGATGTACACTTCAGAAGAAAGAAAGGAGAACACAGCCAAGGTTCTGCATAAAGTAAGCAAAGTTGTATATCATTACCTTTGGGGAAGAGCCCAGGTTATGACAATTCTGGCAGTAATGTACTACATTACATTCCTGATTTTCGATCTTCCTTATGCCATGCTGCTTACAATTTTTGGAGCTCTGGTAACCATAGTTCCCTATGTGGGCCCGTTTATCAGTGGTTTGCTTCCCATGTTGTTTGCTGCTATTTACATGGATGAAATCGGTATCATCATCCTGTTTTGTGCGATTATCATTACCATCCAGTTGGTAGAAAGTTATGTTTTTGAACCCCTTATCATCGGCATTGAGGTAAAACTCAACCCGCTGATGGTAATTATTGCCATCATTATGGGTGGAATGATATGGGGCCTTTCGGGTATGATATTGTTTGTGCCACTATTCGCCATGTTTAAAATAGTAGCCATGCACACCGGCGGACTGGAACCGTTAGGTTTCTTAATGGGACCTACAAGGGAGAAAATGCTTGAAAAAGAAAAGGAAACTACTATCAAATCATGAAAATAGTCCGGGTGCTTATAGAAGTTGCACCCGGACTATTTTTTTTGCACTTAAAAAACAAAGAGTCTTTAAAATTGAACTATTTCTACCCTTCTGTTAAGGGCTTTCCCTTCGTCTGATGTGTTACTTGTTACAGGTGCTGCCGGACCTACTCCTACGGCTTTAATCTGATTATTTCCAACACCATGGTCTGAGACCAGTTTTTCCACCACCGACCTGGCACGGTTTACAGAGAGTTCCATATTCATATCGTATC
>SKSE01000240.1 GCA_007118135.1 Bacteroidales bacterium
TCCTTTGGGAACCCACCATCCGATATTCTTATTACAGCAGGCCTTGATAATAATGGTTATGCTCCAGCGATAGCAACAGGACGACTCGCTGCACAAAACCCCGGTGATGTATTACTTTACCTTGATAAAGCAATCCATTATCATAATGTACAGCAAGAACCTGAAGAATGGATGAAAAATGTGCTGCATTTTGGCGGTGGCTCGAGTATCGCCGAGCAAAATGTGCTGGCATCATATCTCAGGCAATATCGGAATATTGTTGAAGATACTCTGATGGGTGCCTATGTAAGAACCTTTCTTAAAAGCTCAACCGACCCTATTCAAATCAACCAGTCTGATTCACTTAAGCAACTCATCAACAACGGTGTAACGCTAATGACATTTTTCGGTCACGCAGCAGGTATCGGATTCGACATGAGTATTGATTACCCAAGCGAATACAGCAACTTTGGTAAATATCCTTTTCTGATAGCTAACTCATGCTTTGCGGGCGATTTATTTGGCGGTTCAATAAGCTCCAGCGAGGAATTTGTGCTCATTGCCGAAAAAGGTGTTATTGGCTATCTGGCGGCAACATCCGCTACAGGTGCTTTTGAATTGAACCGTTATTCCAATGAGTTCTTCCGCCAGATAAGCGCTAAAAGCTACGGAAAGCCTGTTGGACATGCTATCCGGGAAACAATAAGAACTATACAAACACCCAATCAGTACATCAGGAATGTTTCACTCCTGAAAACTTTGCACGGCGACCCTGCAGTAATACTAAATTCGCAACCTAAACCTGACTATAAAGTTGAATCAGCCGATATTTTCTTTACCCCAAAAGAAGTTACCACCGAGATTGATTCGTTCACAGTTAATATTATTTCCACTAACCTTGGTAAAGCTATCAGAGACTCCATGTTTGTTGATCTGGAAAGACGCTTCCCCGATGGTACCATAGAAACCTATCAAAGGCGGGTTCCAACAACTCTTTTCAAAGATACCATAAGATTCCGCCTTCCTGTTGACAGAGAGAGAGGTTTAGGAATTAATCAGTTCTCAGCAACCATTGACGCTTTAAATCAAATTGATGAACTTACAAAACTAAACAATACTGCATCTTCCAACCTTTTCATCAAATCATCTGATATAATCCCGGTTTATCCTTATAACTATGCCATTGTAGGCGACCCCGATATAATACTTAAAGCTTCCACCGGCGATCCTTTTGTAAGTGAAAAAGATTATGTTTTTCAGATTGATACTTCAGCCGCTTTCACCAACCCTGTAAGCCAAACAATTAACCACAAAGGCGGTGTGGTAAGTTGGACACCCCCAATACAACCCACAGATAGTACAGTATACTTTTGGCGTGTGAGTCTTGATTCAATATATACGGGAGAGTTCAGCTGGAGGGGCAGCAGCTTTCAATATCTTACAGATAAACGAGGCTGGAGCCAGGCACATTTTCATCAGTTTGGGAATAACCGGTATCAGTTTGTTTTCCATAATAAAAATAGAAGGATTTGGGAGTTTGTAAACAATGTTAACTCCATTCAGGCTCAAACCGGAATTTATCCTTATCTACCCTGGAATGAGCAATACATCAGGCAAAATGGTGTTACACTTGAGATTTTTTCTTGCCTGGCCGATGTGGGTAACGGTATGTATTTTGCTGTTTTTGATCCTGTTTCTGCCGAACCCTGGATAACATCCAATATGGGTAATAATCTGGGGCCTTTCGACAATTTCCACTGCCGGGTAAGAGATATGTATACTTTCGACTATTATTCTACATCTGATGTATGGCGCGAAAGAATGGAAGCTTTCATTGATACAATTCCTGGCGGGCATTATGTCCTGGCCTTAAGTCATCGCAACCATAATGCACAAAACTTCCATGAGGGTCTTTACCAGGCCTTTGAATCTCTTGGAAGTGCCAATATCAGGGGCATCCAGAATAACACTCCCTATATACTGTTCGGCACAAAAGGTTCGCCCATTGGCACATCGCGTGAGGTGATAGGATCATCCATTACATCAACAATTCAACTTAACGATAGTATTGTTACCAATTGGAATAGGGGTAATATCCTTTCAGAAGTTATTGGTCCGGCAAGTAAGTGGGAAGCTATACACTGGAAACAGGAGAATTTTGATGGATTTGAAACCGACTCTGTGTGGCTTAATGTAATTGGCATTACACACAGTGGCATAAAAGACACCCTGTTTACTAACATTCAGCCGGAGCAAGAAACAATTATTCTTACTGAAAACAACATCAGTGCAGAAGAATACCCTTATATGCAGCTAATGGTGAATATGACGGATGACGAAAACCGCACTCCTGCCCAAATGAAATACTGGAAAGTTATTTATGAAGGCATTCCGGAAACTGCTTTGAATCCATCACTTCATTTTGTCTTCGAAAATGACACCGTACCTGAAGGTCAGAAAGTGGTATTCTCAACTGCCATTCAGAATATCAGTGAGTATGATATGGATAGCCTGTTGGTAAATTACTGGGTTATTGATAATAACAGACAGTTTCATCCCGTTGAGTATGCCCGGCAACGCCCCCATCCTGCAGGAGATGTTCTGATTGATACCATTGAAGTAAACACCCGGGGAATACCCGGTATGAACAGCCTTTGGATTGAAGTTAATCCCAACAATGACCAGCTCGAGCAATACCATTTTAACAATATTGGTCAGATTCCCTTCTATGTTGAGAAAGATCGTACCAATCCATTGCTTGAAGTAACTTTCGATGGCCGTCAGATTATGGATGGCGAAATAGTATCAGCTACACCTTTTATCAATATTACGTTGCGTGATGAAAACCCCTTCCTGGCTCTTAATGATACGTCACTGGTAAAAGTTTATCTCAGCACACCCCTGAACCCTGAATCCAGAAGGATATATTTTTACTCACACGGACAGGAAAATATGAGATTTTTCCCTGCAAGCCTTCCCGACAATACCTGCAGCATTGAGTTTGAGCCGTTTCTTGAACATGATGGTAAGTACACGCTCAGAGTACAGGCAACTGACAAGTCCTTAAATGAATCAGGTGACAATGATTATGTTATCAGTTTCGATGTGGTAACGGAATCTACTATAACGGAGGTGCTTAACTGGCCCAATCCATTCAGTACGGCAACCCATTTTGTGTTTACACTTACGGGTTCGCAAATTCCCACTTTTATGAAAATTCAAATACTTACCATTACAGGGAAAGTGGTAAGGGAAATTGATATGTCAGAACTGGGTCCTATCCGTATCGGGAGAAATATTACACAATACGCATGGGATGGTACCGACCAGTATGGCGACCGGTTGGCCAACGGAGTGTACCTTTACAGAGTAATTACAAATATTGACGGCGAACAGATTGATCTGAATCCAACAGCCGCGTCAAGATATTTCCATCGCGGCTTTGGCAAAATGTACCTGATAAGATAAATCTGTACCTTTAACTAAATACTGTTATAACGCGCATTTTAAAACAGAAACAGAAAGGAGCTTATGATCCATTACCCGGCAAAAATATTGATTGCATTTGGCGAAGCAATAGATGAAAATAAAAAATTTCTTTACTGGTTAATGAATAATGGTTATCCTGAATTGGCAGCACTTACCAATGCACTTCACACCAATGATGAAGCTTTTAAATGGTTAATGAAAAATAAGTATCCGCATTTCGGAGCTTATGTAAAAGCCGTGTGGGATGATGAAAAAGCACTGGAATGGCTCAAAACTAATGAATTTGATTTGATGGCAAAATTTGCAGAAGCATCAAGAGGAGACGAGAATGCTCTTAAATGGTTTGCTTCCCATAAACTACAGATTTTCGTTATCCTGAGTAAAAAGGTTTACGCCTATAAACAGCGAAAGCTTGATGACCTGAGTGATTATCATAAAATTCAGTTTTAAATTACCGAGGAGGAATTTCCCATGAGTTATACTTACAAATATCCAATGCCTGCGGTTACTGCCGATGCTGTTATATTTAACCTGAAGGGTGAAGAAAAACTCCGCATTCTCCTTATCCAGCGAAAAAATGAGCCTTTTAAAGGGCAATGGGCACTGCCGGGCGGATTTCTTGATATGAATGAAACACTTGAAGAATGTGTTGCCAGAGAACTCAAGGAAGAAACCGGTTTAAAAGGGATAAAGTTATATCAACTGGAAGCCTTCAGCCAACCCAACAGAGACCCGCGCCACCGAACCATTACTATTGCTTTCTGGGGTTTCTGTAAAAATAACCCGAAGCTAATTGCCAGCAGTGATGCACAAAATGTTGGGTGGTTCGACCTGAATCAACTCCCTGAAATGGCATTTGACCACGAAGAGATCATAAAAAAAGCCCTGAAGAGGGCTTTAGAAATCATGGCTGAGTAATCAGATTTTTTCAGGCTAATGTTTTCAAAATAGCCCTTACAATATTTTCAGCTCCATCACCTATTTCAACAATATTTGCATCTAACATATAGCAAGGCGTTGTATAAACATTGTTTTTAGCATCTATAATCACCTCACCGTGGTCGGTTTTCTTGTGAGATGCTCCCATTTTCTCAACTGCAACGGCAGTGTCCTTATCCTGTCCGATGGTAAGCTCTACATCTCCAAGAATTTTTGCTACAACCACAGGTGAAATACACAATGCACCAATAGGCTTGCCTGCTTTATGCATGGCTTTCATAGCTTTTTCAGTATCCGGATTTACTTTACAATCGGCACCTTCAAAAGCAAAGGTGCAAAGATTTTTTGCCACACCAAAACCACCTGGAAACAGAATAGCATCAAAATCATCGGCTTTAAAATCAGCAAGGGGCTTTATTTTTCCCCTGGCAATGCGGGCTGACTCCACAAGTACATTGCGTTTCTCTTGCATTTCATCGCCAGTTAGGTGATTAATTACATGATGTTGATCAATATCAGGGGCAAAAATTTCGTAATCAGCACCCTGCTTCTTAATCTGGTACATACTCAATGTGGCTTCATGAATTTCTGCTCCGTCATATACACCACATCCTGCCAAAACAACTGCAAATTTTTTCATCTTCATAATTTTTTGAGTTTATAAATTAATTAAGATAGTCTAAAATGTTTTTTACAGTCAAAACAAATAGTGATTTTTAACAAATTTAAAACTATGCCCATGAAAACCCAAACTTTATGTCTGAATATCTCTTAAAACAGGAAAATATGGTTACTCGTATCTGAGTGATGTTACCGGGTCCTTTTGTGCAGCTTTCTTTGCAGGCATATATCCGAAAATTATTCCGATCCCAGCCGAAACCACAAAGGATAATAGTATGGATGAGAATGAAACTATGGTAAGGATATCCGTAAACTGCATTATAAGCCTAGATATGGCAATCCCCATGAATACACCGATAAGACCTCCTGTAATACTTATTAGTACGGATTCGGAAAGAAACTGGAATACTACATCCGTTTTTTTGGCACCGATAGCGAGTCTTATGCCAATTTCACGGGTTCTTTCCATTACAGATGCGAGCATTATATTCATTATACCAATACCTCCGACAAGCAATGAAATAGCTGCAATAGCCCCCAAAACTATGTTGAAAATATCTTTAGCCCTTTGCTCTTGCTGTAGTAATAATTCGGGTACAATTATCTCAAAGTCTTCCACTCCATAATGCCGTCGCAGGAGCATTCGCTGAATCAATTCTGATGTGGGGGTAAGTAATTCTGAATTTTCTACCTGAACAACAATACGATCAAGTTGATGGTAGCTTTTGGGTGCAGGCTCTGCCTCTTCTGCTGCATTACCTGCTACAACAACCATTTGGCGGCCTCTTCTGCCTGTTCTTGTGCGTTGCTGTTCAACTTCAGCAATCGAAACAGCAGCGCGGTCGAGATAGCGCAGTAAAACTGTTTGAACCGGTACATAAACCAGGCTACCGTACTCACTTATCCCAAGTTTTTCAACTGACTGATCGCCTGTAATTCGATCTTCAACTACTCCCAATACCGTTAGCCAGTTATTTCCTACCTTAATTTGCCGGCCTACAGGATTAACATTCCCAAAAAAAACTGCACGCACCTGGTTACTGATAACACATACCGGGGCTCCTGTTGTTACCACATCTTCAGAAAAAGAGGAACCGTAAACAACATTGAGACCGAACAGCTCAAAGTGTTCAGGGTTAACTCCGGCTATCCTTACAGGTCTTCGAATGCCTTGGTGGAAGCCAAAAGTACTAATCTCCAGCTCGGGACTTACCCGTTGAACACTGGGAATGATTTCTTTTATACTGTAAGCATCATTAAGTGTGAGTCCCGGAGAAAAGCGGCCTTCCCATAATTCCTGTTGACTTTCATCATCAGGAAATACAGGCCTAATGATAATATTATTAACCCCCACAAGCTTCATCTGATCAAGAATTTCCTGACGGGCACCTGTACCAATTGCCAGCATGGCAATTACGGCACCCACCCCGAATATGATACCTAAAGCAGTAAGCATCGACCTGAATTTGTTAGCGAAAACAGCATCCAGGGCAATGTTAAGGTTGTAAATATATCTTTGAGATTTAATCATTTACCTTCAGCGTTATAATTCAATAAGACGAAACTCTTCAGGGTCTCCCGGTATATTCAGATATACCATTTCGCCTTCATTTAAGCCTTCATGAATAATAATCTGGTTATCATTCCGCAGACCTGTTCGTATCTGTTGTCTGACAATCCTGTTTTGCTGATCTTTGAAAACATAAGTAAGAGTGTCCAAAACATGAATTGCTTCCAATGGAACAAAAAGTACATCCTGTTCGGTATGAGTTATGATAGTGTTTTTTGTGGTCATGGCAGGTCGCATAATAGTATCCGATTCGTTAATACGTATTTTAACTTCAAATACCCTTGCATCCTGATTAGGCCTTTGTTCGCCAATATTGGCAACTTCTGTAACCACACCTGTGAACCTTTTGTCGGGGAAAGCATCTATAACCACTTCGGCCTTCTGGTTAACTGAAACCTTACTTATATCAACTTCATTCACATAAGTTCGGCTCATCATTACTGAAAAATCCGGCAAAGTGGCTACAATGTTATCCCATGTGCTGATCTGTGACCCCACAGTAACTTTGGAGCCATCCCATTGTCTTCGATATATTACCATCCCATCCTTTGGGGCATATATTACAAATTCATTGAGCACTTCCAGTAACTGATCATGGCGTCTTTGCACCTGGTTAAGATTTGCAGTTACCTCACGCATTCTTGCCTTCGTCTGTTCAAGCCTTAGTTCATAATTGTGTGAAGCCTGGTTATATGCTCTCAATGCTTTATCCATATTGATTTCGGCCTGTCTGATAGCAGCAGGTGGTTCATACGAAGACTGTTCATAAGCTATGCGTGCTTCCTCAAGAGCATATTCAAGATTTAACAGGTCATTACGTGCATTACGTAACTCCATTGTGGTGTCAAGCCGGGTTTGAATAAAAGTACTTTGAAGTCTTTCCAGTTCGGTTTCACGGTCCTGCAACCTGTTGGAAATCTCCGTGCGGTCAAGGGTAGCCACCCAATCACCTGCTTTAACATTTGTTCCTTCAGGTATAAGCTCACTGATCTGTACATTCCAAAGGCCAACGGTACGCAATCCTGATGGACCCTGAATATTCTCTGAATTCTGTGTTTCCAATTCACCACTGGTATATACACTAATATTGAAGTTGCCTCGTTCAACAGGAACTTTTATGTTTTCAGGACCCACTGCCTCAGACCTGAGAATTAACCAAAGAGCCCCGAAAATTAAAATCAATGATGGAATTATTATTAGCTTTTTATTACGCATGGTATAATTTTATTTAGAATCGTTCCCAAAAATCAAAATTATGCAAAATTCAGTTTTTCACTACAATTACATAACGTATCATGGCTAATTTATAGTTTATTAATAACCTTATGCGTTAAGAATATTCATGTTTTCATTTTACACTTTTCAAAAGTCTTAACTATCTGGAGATATTAACAAAAAACATGAATTTCACTTTTTTCAAATATTATTTGGAATTCTAATTTTATTTTATTTATCTTTGGTCTAAATAAAAATAAGCAATCAAAAAAATCTGAAACAATGAAAAAATATATCCTAACATCCATAATGAGTTTAATCCTGATTGTAGGTACAGGGCTTCTGCTCACTGCAACAGAAACTGAAAGAAAAGAGAAAGCATCAAGTTGTTGTTCTTCAGTAAAAACTGCAGAGGTTACTAAAACTGCAGAAGCAACATCTTGCTGCTCATCAACTGCACAAACCACAGCTAAGGTAGCTGAATGTTCAGGAAAATCAAGTGCTGATGCCTGCTGCTCAGGAAAAGCGACACAAGCAAGTAGTGAATCATCAGATGTACAAATGATCCAGGCCAGCACCAGCAGTGCAGCTGCTTCAGGTTGCACGGGAACAGCAACAACTGCTGTCAGTAATTGCTCAGGATCTTCAGCCACAACTATTAAAGCTTCAGGTCCGCAGCCTGGTGAATGTACCAAGGTACCATCTGGTATCAGATCACAACAGGCTAACAGAAATAATTAGAATTCCCTCTTAATTAAATCTCCAAATACTGTGCTTTTTTCCCTGGCTTCTCCGGAAGCCGGGGTTTTTTTATGCTTATATGAATTATAACAAAACCATACAAATAAATATTTAAACCCCTATCTTTGGCTCAACAAATTAAAAAAATATGGAAACTTCTAAAACTGAATATCTGGGTGGTTACCGTACTGAGGCCACACATATACTTTCATCGCAAACCATTATTACTGATGCCCCTCTTGATAATAATGGAAAAGGAGAGGCTTTTTCTCCCACCGATCTGGTAGCAACCGCATTAAGCAGTTGCATGCTTACCATAATGGATATGACAGCAGTTACTCATAATTTTTCACTGGAAAAGGCATCGGTTAAAACTACTAAGATTATGGCATCCAAACCTCGCAGGATTGATGAGATTATCATTGATTTCAATTTGAGAGGGAGCAAGTATACGGGTAAACAAAAGACTATTTTAGAGAATGCTGCAAAGCATTGTCCTGTGGCAAAAAGTATACACCCGGATATTAAAGTTGTAACACATTTTCATTACTAAAATATAAGCTATGTTTCCAGAATTGAAAGCAGGTATCAAGGGTAAAGCTGAATTAATTGTTACAGAAAAGGATACTGCAAGGGTTTACGGCTCAGGGCTTGTGAATGTATTCGCCACCCCTGCCATGATAGCTCTTATGGAAAAGGCTGCCCATACAAGTATTGGTGAGTTCTTGCCCGAAGGTTTTTTAACAGTTGGCACTGAAGTAAATATAAAGCACGTAAAAGCAACCAAACCCGGGAAAAAAGTCTGGGCTGAATCAGAATTAATTTCATTAGTGGGCAAAAAGCTCATATTTCATATTGAAGCTTTTGATGAAGATGGGAAAATCGGATTCGGCAATCACACCCGTTATATTGTTGCTGAGAAAGAATTCATGGGTTAATACGCTAAAGATTTATTTCCATCTGGCAGAGCAGACAGAAGGGTAAGCAAAAAACCCATCCTTTTTGATACCTGGAAAAAATATCTGTATCATATAATCATACCTGCTCCTAAAGTTTCATGTGTTGCTTCATCAATAAGGATAACACTTCCGGTATTTCTGTTGATCTGGTATTTATCTACAAAAAAAGGCTGCGTAGTACGTATTGAAATTCTTGCAATATCGTTCATGCCTACGTCAAGGTCATCTTGTATGCGATGCAGAGTGTTTACGTCCACTTTATAATGAATCTTCCTAACAATACAACGTGCATCCCTGGTTGTATGCCTAATGCCGTATTTCCCATCGGGTAACATTTTTTTTGTATTCATCCAGCAAACCATAATATCAATATCCTGGCAGGTTTGCGGCCTGTTGTTTTCTCTTACTATCATATCGCCACGACTAACATCGAGCTCATCATCAAGGCGTATGGTAACAGACATAGGCGCAAATGCTTCCTGAACAGGGCCTTCGGGTCCATCAATGGCCTTAATAGTACTGGTAAATCCAGATGGAAGAGCCATAACTTTATCACCAGGTTTGAAAACCCCACCGGCAATTCGCCCTGCATAGCCCCTGTAACCATGATATTCATCATTTTGGGGCCTGATAACATATTGCACCGGAAATCTGCAATCAACCAGATTCAGGTCGCTTCCTATGTGAATAGTTTCGAGCAGATATAAAAGGCCCGGGCCACCGTACCAAGGCATCTTATCTGATTTCTCAACCACATTATCACCATGTAATGCACTTATAGGTATAAACTGAATATCCTGTATGTTTAGTTTGGACGCAAAACCCTGAAACTCTTTTTTAATGGACTCAAAAACCTTTTGGCTATAATCAACCAAATCCATTTTGTTTATGCATATAACAAGGTGAGGTATGCCTAAAAGTGAAGCTATAAAAGCATGCCTTTTGGTTTGTTCAACCACTCCTTTTCTCGAATCAACCAGAATTATGGCAAGATTAGCTGTTGATGCTCCGGTAACCATATTACGTGTATATTGCACATGCCCGGGAGTATCGGCAATAATAAACTTTCTTTTGGGAGTAGCAAAATACCGGTAAGCGACATCAATGGTAATTCCCTGTTCACGTTCAGCCCTCAAGCCATCGGTTAATAAAGCAAGGTTTACAAAATCTTCTCCCCTTTTCTCACTGGTTATTTTTATTGCTTCATACTGGTCTTCAAAAATCGATTTGCTATCGTATAGTAATCGCCCAATCAGTGTACTTTTCCCGTCATCAACACTACCTGCAGTTGTAAAACGCAATAATTCCATATCAAGATAGGCGTTGCCATTATTTCTGTTCATTTCTTCTTTATCTGTTTAAACTTAATTTTTTGAATTTTTCAGCAGTACAATATCAAGGCCTGCCATCAAAAATACCCTTCACGTTTTCTGTCTTCCATAGATGTTTCCGATCTTTTATCATCAGCCCTTGATCCTCTTTCGGTTTGCCTGGCAGCTGCCACCTCAAGAATAATATCTTCAATGGTTGATGCATGCGACACAGTTGCACCTGTGCAACTCATATCTCCAATTGTTCGAAATCTAATGGTCATTTTCTCCCATTTTTCTCCATCCGTAAGTTTAACATATTCGCTTTTCGCAAGCAAAACACCTTTTCGGTCAACACACTCACGTTCATGTGCAAAATACAGAGAAGGCATTTCAATTTTCTCAAGCAAAATATATTGCCAAACGTCCATTTCAGTCCAGTTACTTAATGGGAAAATTCTGAAATGCTCTCCCGGTTTTTTCTTTCCATTAAAAAGATTCCACAATTCAGGACGCTGATTTTTGGGGTCCCATTGTCCGAATTCATCGCGATGAGAGAAAAATCTTTCCTTTGCCCTTGCTTTTTCTTCGTCCCTTCTTCCTCCACCCATGGCTGCATCGAAACCATGTTCTTCAATAGCATCAAGCAATGTAACGGTTTGCAAAACATTACGACTGGCATTAACACCTGTTTCTTCAACTACCCGGCCTTTATTAATAGATTCCTGCACACTGCCAACCAATAGGCGGGCACTTATTTTTTTTACCAGGTTATCTCTGTAATCAAGGGTTTCCGGAAAATTGTGCCCTGTATCAATATGCAATAAAGGAAATGGGAGTCTGGCAGGGAAGAATGCCTTTACAGCCAGGTGCAGCATAACAATTGAATCCTTACCACCCGAAAAAAGTAATACCGGATTTTGGAATTGTGCTGCAACCTCACGTATCACAAAGATTGATTCAGCTTCCAGTTCTCTTAAATGATTGAGATTATATGATAACATTTTGATTTATTTAGTTTGTGTAATTCGTGGTATAATAAAATCAGTAAATTTTTCAACAAGTTCTTGCTTTGAAAAATACTCGGTGTTGAGCTCAATATCTGGTTTTTCAGGAGGCTCATAGGGCGAGTCTATTCCTGTAAAATTGAGTAGTCTTTTTTGGCGGGCTTCCTTGTACAAGCCTTTTGGATCTCTCATTTCACATAAACTTAAAGGAGCATTTATATACACCTCAATATAATCATTATGCCCAATTATTTTTTTTGCCAGATGCCTGATATGGTTGGTAGGCGAAATAAAACAATTGATAACCACAAAACCAGCTTCCAGAAAAATTCTGGAAAGATGCGCGACCCGGTGAATATTCTGAAGTCTCCCTTCAAGGGTAAAATCCAGGTCACGGTTTATGGTTGCTCTTACAATATCAGCATCAAATACCTGTGTCAAAAACCCACGGGCTACCAGTTCTTTCTCAATATCAATGGCAAGTGTAGTCTTTCCGGAACCGGAAAGGCCAGTCATCCAGATTACCCTTCCTTTCTGGTTAAGAATCTTTTCCTTTTCTGCTCTTTTGACAAAAGGATTTGACTCCCACGTAATTGATGTAGTTTTATCAGCCATTTAATTGTTTTTTGCCAGGGCTAACACTAAACAAATGCTTAATTTTTAACCATATACAAAGTGCAAAAGTATAAAATTCCATTAATCATTCTTATCAAAATCAACATCCTGACAAGTTTAGAACAAATTTTTTTGATTTATCTTTGTCAACAAGGAATATCTGGTATAGCAAAGACCAATACATGCTTTTCTGCGCTAACCCCCAATAGAGTATTAAAATGAAGGATACTTATATTTATGCATTTGCTGATTCAAATCAAAGAAAAAATTTATGAAAAAATTTGCGACCTTCTTACTGAGAATAATGGGCTGGAGAGTTACACGCGGGATGCCTGATGGGATTCCAAAAGCCGTAATTATTATGGCTCCACACACCAGTAACATAGATTTCATTATCGGCAAACTGGGTTTTATTTCGCATGGCGTACGTCCTAAAATCATCATAAAAAAAGAATCTTTCTTTTTTCCTTTGGGAATAATTCTTAAAGCCCTGGGAGCTGTCCCGATGGATCGTGGCTTTAGTACCGGTACCATTAAAAAGGTAACTAAGCTAATGGAAGAAGCTGACTCTTTCTTTCTTTTAATTACCCCCGAAGGTACACGGAAGCTTGTGAAAAACTGGAAGAAAGGTTTCTATTTTGTTGCAGAGCAGGCAAAGGTTCCCATTATTATGGGTTTTCTGGATTATAAAACCAAAACCGGAGGTATGGGACCTGTACTTTATCCAACAGGTAATTATGAGGAAGATTTGAAAAAGATACAGGAGTTTTATAAAGACAAACAGGCACGACACCCCGAAAAATTTAACCTGTCGCCTGAGAACCTGCAAAGCTAATTAACAGCAGGAGCAAAAACATCATTTAAATTTAACCGCAGATATGCTGTAAATTGTGGATTTATCTTATTATTATCGCCCAGATTTATTCTGCTGAAACTAACAGATGCTCCGGTGCGTATAGCTACAGCATCACTTACATCCATCTTAAGCCCAACACCTGTAAACACTCCTAAACCCATACCGTAATCTCTGATATTATAGTATTCTCCGCGAAAATCACGAATATTGATAGTTAAACCCTTGATATTAACACGATTCTCAATAACTTTCACGTCAGTAATATTAAGCCCGCTCTCAAGAAAAGGATGAATAGAACCATTGGTTAACATGGTATATTGAAACCCAAGCCGAAGTTCAATTCGTTCTTCAGTGCCTGAGATATCAGAAAGAACCAAATAAGGCTCAGTTGTAAATGTTTCACGGTCGGTTTCAATAGTAAATCTATCAGCAATAATAAGCCTGGTATAATTGAATTCGCCCAGAACTGCAAAGCTGTTACTGAAATTTAAGCCCCCATAAAAACCCACCTGCAGTCCGGGGCTATATCTCATATTGGTCGGGAGTTCGTAAACCCTGAAGTTTTCGATTACTTCATCCAGATGCCTGACAATGCGGTCATAATTCCATTGCTGGTTCAATGCATTTTCAACACTGTGCTCGCCACTCCCGCTATAGTAATTTGCTGTTGAGTTACTTGGCACATACATTCCAAAGCTGATACCATAAAACCAACGAATAAGAGGTATACTCTCATCAGCAGCAGAAACAGGATAAGGCTGATCAAAAGGCAAAGTTTGTTGTGCTGATACTACTTTGAAATTGACTAAGTATAAAACCAGAAATAATGCCGGCAAATATCTTTTTCTCATCCTGAATAGCATGATTTACTTTTTTAGGTTCTTGAAATATGCGTCAAGTAATTTGCTCGCAGCCTGGTAAGATGTTAGTTTATTATTATTAAGCAAATCAAGAACTTTTGATGAGAGTGCTTTTACATGCGGGTCGTGATAAAAATTATCTGACAATTTTTGCTGAATGGTTTCAAACATATGATGTTTTTGCTGGCTATTCCTTTTTTTATCAAAATAGCCGCTATTTTTTACCAATCCTGAATAAGACTCAATCATTTCTTCTATTTTGTCAATGCCGGTTTTCAAGGTAGATGAACAAAGCTCCACCCTTGGTGTCCAGCCCGATGCAGGTGGTGGAAAGAGATGAAGGGCATTCTGGTATTGAACCCTGGCTCTTTGTGCATTGATAAGGTTATCTCCATCAGCCTTATTAATTACCATACCATCGCACATTTCCATGATTCCACGCTTAATGCCCTGTAATTCATCGCCGGCACCTGATAGCATAAGCAGCAGAAAAAAATCTACCATAGAGTGAACCGTTGTTTCTGATTGCCCTACTCCTACGGTTTCCACAAGAATCCGGTCAAAGCCGGCTGCTTCGCAGAGAATTATGATTTCACGGGTTTTGCGGGCCACACCTCCAAGTGACCCAGCTGATGGGCTTGGCCTGATAAAAGCATCGGGATGCCCCGAAAGGGTTTCCATGCGTGTTTTATCTCCAAGTATACTTCCTTTGGAGATTTCACTGCTGGGATCTACAGCCAGAACAGCAATTTTATGACCCCTGGAAATAAGGTGCATGCCAAAAGCTTCAATGAAAGTGCTTTTCCCTACCCCGGGAACTCCTGTAATGCCTATGCGAAAAGACTTTGATGAATGGGGAGTGCATTTTTCAATAATCTCCTGTGCCTTTTCAAAATGATGCGGCAATGAGCTCTCTACCAAAGTAATGGCCTGACTTAAAATAGTGCGGTCTCCGGATCGTATGCCATCAACGAAAGTATCTGCAGTTAAAGGAACTTTTCGCTTTGACTGCATAACGCGGATGGCCTGCTCATTGATTTCAGGCAATTTTTCCACTCCCTTATTCACTTTTAAGGCACTGCGGAAATCTTTGTTTTCATACGATTCATCCTGAATTGACATGCCACAATTTTTTACAAACCTACATATTTTTTTTATGTGCGGGATGATATTAAAACTTCTTAAACTAAACATTGTTTTATTGTTTTTTAAAAAAGATTTTTTCGGTTCAGACTATAATTATAGATATTTTTGCACATAATAAGAGTTATGTTATACCACAAGATATACCCCAATAAGGAATCCGACGACTGGGTGGTTTTCATTCATGGAGCTGGAGGAAGTTCGGTTGTATGGTTCAAGCAGATACAATCGTATGCGCGCCATTTCAATCTGTTGCTTATTGACCTGCATGGCCATGGCAAATCAGCCAAGGGAGATAAGCTTCATAATGCACGCTATTCCTTTGAAAACATAGCACTTGATATTGTTAAGATCCTGGATCACAGAAAGATCCCCAAAGCTCATTTTGTGGGAGTTTCCATGGGAACCATTATTGTGCGTAAACTTGCCGAGATTAAAAAGGAGTATGTAAAATCCATGATACTTGTGGGGGCTATTACCAAACTTAATCTTAAGTCACGTTTTCTTGTCCGAATGGGCAGAATTTTTCATAAAGTAATTCCTTACATGTGGCTCTATAAAGTATTTGCTTTTATTATTATGCCCATGGACCAGCACGAGGAATCACGTAGTGTTTTTATCAGAGAAGCCCGAAAACTGGCACGTCATGAGTTTATCAGGTGGTTTAATCTGACCAACCGACTTACCGCCAAGCTCAAACGTATGGAAACAGAAGATCCCGGTATCCCCACACTTTATGTAATGGGCGAACAGGACTACATCTTGCTGGAACCCGTTAAAGACCTGGTTAAAAAATATAAAACCCGTTCGCTTGCCGTTATTGAAAAATGCGGACATGTTGTAAATATAGAAAAACCTGATGTATTCAACCAGGTTTCCATTGATTTTATACGTAATACAAATCAGACCTCAATGCTAACGCAGAAATAAATTTGAAGATTTATTTCCAATAAGTATACTCCCCTACAATAAAGCCGTAAAAACCCTGTTGAAAATTATTAGTGATTGTCTTTTTTTTGCATTAAATAGTTTTCAAAAAAGTTTTTCCGCATGAAATTTATCAAAAAATTAAAGTTTGCAATTCTAATTTTTGCATTTAGCCATCTTTTTAACACAGCTGCTTCACAAAGCCTCCCTGAGGTTTTTAATGAAGGTACATTGGAAGAACAATACAAGTATTTGCACGATCAAACAAGGATTTACAATAATTTCAGAGCCATACGTGAAGATATGTTCCAGAGAGTTCGCCGTAATTCGTTAGATTCTCTTAACAGTGCTAACCGGGAAACCCTTTTAGAATCAGAACTTAAGGAACAGGCTGTTTCTGAAAAAAACTCAATGGCTATGCTGATGGCAGAGATGGAAGCTGAGCGCGATCAGGCCATTCGGGAAAGAGATAGCTTATTCCTTTTGGGGATGCCAGTGAGTAAAATCTTTTACAATATATTGCTTTGGTCTATTATTGGCATACTTGCAGTTCTTGCATTTTCGGCATTCATTCTTTTTATGAGGTCAAACCGTGTTACCCGTGAAAAAACAAAAGATCTGAAAGAACTTCAGGAAGAGTATGATGAATACAGGAAGACTTCACGTGAACGTTTTGAACAACAATCCATTGATCATTTTAATGAATTGAAACGACTTAAAGGCATCTGATTAGATTAATGCCTACCAATCTGGCATTTCAACATCTTCAGCAAGTAAAATTCTTTGGCCTGCAGAAGTGGTTCCGGCAGGCATAATATAGAGATTTCGTCTGGAACCAACTTGGTTGCGGGCATTGTAAAACACAATCTGATTATTGTTAATAAAACGCGGCACAAGGTCATTAGTACCAGCAGGTTTGTGTTGTGAAAGATCAGTAGTTTCCATAGCTTCGATGGAATATCTGAAGATGCGTGCATCAATCTGGCGACCATCAGGAAATTGAATTCCTGATACATCGTATGTATAGATTATATCCTGGCCATCGTAGGAGAAAGTTGGATTTTCAAGTGCACCCGGCAATTCCGATACAATTTCCTGCATTCCTGAACCATTGGTATTCATTATTACGATTCGGGCATCATAACGGTTTACACCCACTGTAAGAGCTACAATCTTGTTATTTTCAGGGCTCCAGTCTACCTCACGGAAATGCCTTTGCGCATCAATTGTAGTAATGTGAGATAATCCTGTACCATCCTTATTGATTCGGTAAAGGCGATTATAGGATGAGAAAACCAACCTTTCACCATCGGGCAGCCATGAAAAACCCACTCCTTTGTTATAATACCCTCCGGTTGGGATGTTAGTAACTTTAATCATATTTTCACCATTAATAGTCATGGTGTATAATTGCGGGTTTATTTCCTTTGTAGAAA
Source organism: Bacteroidales bacterium (assembly GCA_007118135.1). Classification (GTDB taxonomy): domain Bacteria; phylum Bacteroidota; class Bacteroidia; order Bacteroidales; family UBA7960; genus SKVR01. Next base: position 17,668 of record SKSE01000240.1, read on the forward strand.
GAAATGCTATTCGGTCTTTTTGTTGGTTTACTATAGGTCGCCAACTATGAAAATTATTATGCGTAATCTGGTTGTGCGAGGACCCATCGATGTCGGTTACAAAAATCTGGGAAACCCCATCGACACGTTTGGCGTAGAGAACGGGGTTTGCAGGAAA
>SKSE01000192.1 GCA_007118135.1 Bacteroidales bacterium
CGATATTAGCTTAGCTGAGCTCGGCTAGGCCTCGGTTCGTGCTTCGGGTTTAGCTTTGCTGACCCGGCTGCAGCTCAGTTAAGATTTAACATCCCCCTTGCCCCCTTAAAAGGGGGAATAGGCCGGCAATAGTTCCAATCTTCGGTCTCCTTTCTCCATTTTTCGGTCTCCCTTTCTCTACTCTATCGGGTGATGCTCATGAAACTTCTTCAACCTGTATTCCAGGTCGGGGAACTGATCGCGGCCTACCAGTGAAACGCAGGCACGCAAACCTTCGGCACGCTCACTTCCGGTGATGGCCAGGGAAATGGCGCTGATACCATAATACACAAACTTTTCAATAAGATCTTCACCTGTCATGCCCGGATAAGAAATGGTAAAGAAGAATCCATCTGCAATGGGCTGGTCTTCATCTTTATCATAAACAATTCTAAACCCATTATCCGTGAACATTTTTTTCATGATTCTGGCTTTATCTCCATATTCTTTAACCACTTCCCAGAAATTAAATGAGCCATCGCTGGCGGCCTTCAGCATAGCTGCAAGAGCGTATTGTGCTGAGTGTGATGTACCTGAACTAAGTGCATACATTGTCCCGAATACCATGGCACGCCCAAACATATCAGAACTGTAATAACGGCAAAGGCCTTCGGCACGTGTCTCAAAAAGTTTATCAGAGATTACCATCATGCCGATACGTTGCCCTGCATAACTGAATAATTTGGAACTGGAAATAAAAAGTATAAAGTTTTCTGTATACTGAGAAACAGAAGGCTGATATGGCGGTACGCCCGGTTTGGACATATCCCTGCGGAAGTCCATACCGAAATAGGCCAAATCCTCCATAACCACAACATTGTATTTGTCGGCCAGTTCAGCAATAATCTTCAGTTCAGTATCCGTAAAACAAATCCATGAAGGATTATTTGGGTTAGAATATAGCATCCCTGCAACCTTACCACTGGCAAGATGCGACTCAAGCTTTTCTTTTAGTTTTTCACCACGGTAATTGTATACATCGAAAGCATCGAAAGCAATTCCCTGAACACGGCACTGTTGCTTATGCACCGGGAAGCCGGGATCCAGAAAGAGGATGGTATCCTTACCGGGATACATCCGCACAAGTGTTGTGAATGCTGCAAAACTCCCCTGCATGCTACCTACAGTAGGTATACAGCTTTTAGACGATACTGTTGTATTCATAAAAAGTTTTACAAACCGGGCAATCTCGTTTTTCAGGGGTTTGATACCGTCAATATCAGGATAAATAGCAGCAACACCTTTGCGCAGGGATTCAATTTCTGCTTCAACACCGATTTGAGACGGAGGTAAACCCGGTATACCCATCTCCATGCGCACATAACGCTCGCCTGTGGCTTCCTCAATGTTATCAACCAGACGCTTGACCTCCCGGATAGACGATCTTCCAACACTGGAAATGTTCATTAATTCAATTTGTTTTTCAACTTCAGCAAAATTTATGGGTGTATCTTCACGCATTTTATTATGTATTTGGATGTTTTGATGATTTGATAAAAGGGCTGATATTACTATGTTTTCAACACATAGCATTCAGCCCGCAAAATAGCAAATCTTTTGTGATTAAAAAAGAAAACAAACCTTAATCATGGAAAATTGGAAACGATCTTAATAACCCAACTCATTTTCCTAAAAAACCCTAAAAAAAATAATTATAAGGCATCTGAAGAATCGCCTTTCTAACAAAGATTTTATCTTTACCTGACAGGTAAAAAGCAAAAACGGGATACGGGAAGAAAGTGCCCGGTAATAAGTTATTTTAACACACTAATTTGAACAGTCTCACTTTCTGAAATCAAATTCTTCTTAAACCCTTAACTACTTAATAACTAATTGCCATGAAACCCATTAACCCAATAACCTAATAACCCCTATACCCAACAGATATGCTACAAATTAAAAATACCCTTATCCTTGCAATGACTGTTTTTATCAGCATTGCCTTATCAGGCCAGGAACCCCTTGGCTACCAGCTGCCTCCACAGGAGATTATAGATTTGGTGGATGCTCCTGCCACACCATCAACATCTATTTCACCTGATAACAGCACTATCGCTTTTATTGGAAACCCCGGACTTCCGTCACTGGAAGATTTGGCCAGAGAAGAGTTGCGTTTAGGAGGAATGCGTATTGACCCGCTTACCAATGGACCCAGCCGCCGATCCTTTGGCAATTCCATAACATTGACTGATATCAGAGGAGAAAATGAAAGGCCTGTAAGCGGACTACCCCAAAGCCCACGAATAAGTAATATGAGCTGGTCGCCCGATTCGAGGCACATGGCTTTTTTACATACAACCGAAAACAACATTGAGTTGTGGTTACTTGATATTGAAAAAGCTCAGGCAAGCAAGCTCACAGAGCATTCCATAAACAGCGTAATGGGAAATGCTTTCTCATGGAGTTCCGACAACCATACAATTGTTTTTACCGCCATACCCGAATATCGTGGAGAAGTACCTGAACGCCCCAGGGTTGCAGACGGACCTGTAGTGCAGGAGAATATTGGCCGCCGTGCAGCTGTTCGCACATTTCAGGATATGCTTGGCGACCGTTATGACGAGGAATTGTTTGACTACTATGCAACCAGTCAGCTAATGACAATCGATATCAATGGGAACGAACAAAAAATCGGAGAAGCAGGTGTTATCTGGTATTTCAATCTTTCGCCCGATGCGCAGTATATTTTGGTTAACCGTATAGAAAGACCATATTCGTACATCGTACCTTTCAGCCGTTTTCCGCAAACCCTGGAAGTGATCAATATGCAAGGCGAAAGGGTTTACCTGGTGAAAGAAGTACCTGTTTCAGATAATCTACCACAGGGATTTGGTGCCACCCGCGAAGGACGTCGAAGTGTTACCTGGCGTAAGGATGCTCCGGCAACTCTTTTCTGGGTAGAAGCTCTCGACGGCGGTGATCCCGCCATTGAAGCAGAGTTCCGCGATCAATTGTATTTTCTTGTAGCTCCGTTTACAGCTCAACCCACCCCCAGTGTAAAAACTGAGTTGCGCTATAGTGGCATCATGTGGGGAAAAGACGATTTCGCTATTATAAGTGAATTTTGGATGCGCACCCGCCGCAGTATTGCCAGTATTTTTAATCCGAATGAAGCCAACGCCGGGAGGAATATCATTTTTGACCGCTCTGCAGAAGACCGCTACAATGACCCCGGGCGTTTTCAAACTACCCGAAACGAATATGGTCAAAGCGTTCTTCTTTTTGATCGGCGCGGACGAAATATGTATCTTTTCGGCCAGGGAGCATCTCCTGAAGGAAACCGTCCGTTCATCGATGAGTATGACATCCGCAGTGGCCAGACCACAAGGTTGTGGCGCTCCGAAGCACCTTACTATGAAACACCGGTTGAGATCATTGACGTGAACCGCGGACTTGTAATCACCCGCAGGGAATCAAATGATATGCATCCCAACTTTTATATCCGCGACCTGCGCCGTGACCGACTTACGCAAATAACTCACCTGCCCGATCCTTTCGAAGCATTGAAAGAATTACATTCAGAAATGATCCATTATGAAAGATCCGATGGTATACCACTTAACGGCACACTTTACCTGCCCGCAGGTTATAATAAAGAAATTGATGGTCCCCTTCCTACTTTGCTGTGGGCCTACCCGCGCGAGTTCAGGAGTGCCGATGCAGCAGGTCAGGTAAGTGGCTCGCCCTACACCTATACCCGTGTGGGTGCTACATCTCCGGTACTGCTGGCAACACAGGGATATGCCGTGCTCAACAATGCCAGCTTCCCTATTGTAGGCGAAGATGACGAAGAACCCAACGACACTTTCGTGGAACAGTTGGTTGCCAATGCCGAAGCCGCCATTAATAAGTTGGTTGAAATGGGTGTAACCGACCCTGAAAGGGTTGCTGTTTCAGGCCATTCTTACGGTGCATTTATGACTGCAAATCTTCTGGCACACTCCGATATCTTTGCTGCGGGTATTGCACGCAGCGGCGCATACAACAGGAGCCTAACACCTTTTGGTTTTCAGGCCGAAGAGCGCACCTACTGGGATGCACCCGATGTGTATCGGCATATGTCGCCATTCACCTATGCACACCAAATCACAACCCCTTTACTGCTTATTCATGGTGCCGATGATAACAACTCGGGCACTTTCCCCATGCAAAGCGAACGCTTTTATGACGCTTTACGCGGACATGGAGCTACCACGCGGCTGGTTATGCTACCCCACGAAGGACATGGATACCAGGCTCGCGAATCGGCTCTGCACATGCACTGGGAATGGCTGCAGTGGATTGACACTTATGTGAAAAACAGATAGAGAATACAGAAAAGGGAGAACGGAAAAAGGAGAATGGAGGTCGAAGACCAAAAAATGGAACTATTGCCGGCCTATTCCCCCTTTTAAGGGGGCAAGGGGGATGTTAAATCCGAACTGAGACGAAGCTGGTGGTCAGCAATGCTAAATCCGAAGCACGAAGCACAAATATCGAAGCACGAAAAAATAAAAAAACTGCGGGCTCAGCGCCTTGGCGCCTCCCCAGTAAAACCCAAAATCAAAAACCCTTATTTACTTACTTTCTCATTTTCTTACTTTCTTTAAACCAATAACCTATTAACATATTAACATATTAACTCAATAATCTAATAATAACACCCATGAACATGACTTTGAACCTAAAGTTTTTCAGCATATATATTTAACATGAAATATAGCACCCCTCTCATACACGGCCGTCTCGTAAGGCGGTATATGCGTTTTCTTGCTGATATCAGACTTGATACAGGTGAAGTGGTAACCGCGCATTGCACCAACTCAGGCAGCATGAAAAGCTGCCTTGAGGAGGGAGCTGAAGTATACTTATCTCCCGTAACAGATCCTAAACGTAAAACCCGTTTTACCTGGGAAATGATAAAGATCAACGGCAAATGGGTGGGTATTAATACATCGGTTCCCAACCGGTTGGCCTTTGAGTTTATGAAAAGTAATATCATTCCGGGTCTGGAGGGTTTTTCTGAAATCCGCAGAGAGGTTAAATACAACAACAGCCGCCTGGATATCATGGCTACTAAACCCAACGAAACCTGCTTTGTGGAAGTAAAAAATGTTACGCTAAAAGAAGGTGAACTTGCACTGTTCCCCGATGCAGTGACCACCCGCGGCCAGAAACATCTGCAAACCTTAATGGAACTTAAGCAAAACGGAATAAGAGCAGTTATGCTTTACGTGGTTCAGCGGATAGATGTAAATGCCTTTGCCCCTGCAGAAGACATTGACCCTATGTATGCTCAATTGCTTCGCCAGGCTTACAGCAAGGGTGTGGAAATCATTCCCATTCAGGTAAAGGTTAGCCCTGAGGAGGTTGTATTTGAGAGAGTGCTGAAATTTCTACTTGCCAAATAAAATATAATTTGTACTTTTGTACCCCCAAACAAAGGAACGGTTCCGTAGCTCAGCTGGATAGAGCAACAGCCTTCTAAGCTGTGGGTCCCAGGTTCGAATCCTGGCGGAATCACGA
>SKSE01000157.1 GCA_007118135.1 Bacteroidales bacterium
CATTAATGTAAAGGCGAACTAACTCTTGATCAGTAGTTTTACGGTCATTCATAACAATGGCCTCCATATTATTATTTAAATCAAGAGTATTGTTCTTTCTATAGGCGGTCTCCTTTTACTTTAAATGGCTATTACCTGATTAGACTGAAAAAAAATGCATTTATATGCAACGCAAATATAAATCTTTTTTTTTACCCGGAGGTATGTGGTTATTTTTTTTGTTTTCTTCCCGAATAATTACTTAGACAAAAGAGAAATATAATTCATCGGAATAATATTTTTTTTAAACAAACTATTATTCAACACACACTATCAAAAATCATTAAATATTTAACAATTATTGTTCCAGAATTTAAATTAACATAAAATATTTCGTTGTAACAACACAAAACATATCAAAAATCGGACAATAACCTGAACGAAACCGGACACTTTTTCTCAAAATTCCGTAAAACAAAAATATCAAAACCGCTGAAACCTTTATCATTCAAGGATTGGCATATGGATTGATTAAGAGAATGCGGAAAATATCTTAGCAGAACTTCCTTAATACATAAATCATAAAAAATTCACAGTTAAAAAGAACCTTTATGAAAAGAAACTTTACATGTTTTGCAATTGTCATGGTTATGGCAACAAACATTTTTGCCCTGAATACAAATTATGAAAAGAAAATCCGGCCTGCCACGGCAGACGAATTAATCTCACAGCGGATATTCAGTAAGAGATCCGAACAGTTAAAATCATCTTATCAGCAAAAAGTACTCAATTACTGGGAGGGAAATTATGATGTAAGGCACAATGCAAAAAAAGTTATAAAACATGAATGGGATAACACCAGAAATGATTGGTTTATGGCCAATCGCGAAAGCTTTGTTTATGATGATTTTGGCAGACCAGTTGAAATAATCACTGAATATAATCTGGATGGAACTTTCATTCCCAGCACCAGAATAAACTACTCATGGCGTGAAAACAATGAACCGGAAGAAGTATTGATTTCCTTCTGGTGTAGCGATGGCAATAAATGGATTCCTGAATTAAAAGAAGTTTATGAATATGACAAATTTGGAAACCTGGTTTATGAAACCCACAGTCAGTGGTCCGAATCTGACAATAGCTGGAAGCCTTATTTCATATACCGGGTAGATTTTACTTATACAGAATCAGGCAGCCCAATAACAGAGGAAGCCTTTTACTGGTCACAGTTTGCCGGTGACTTATGGCTGCCATCTCACAGGGTAGAATATGAGTACTATAAGAATGGTAATGTTTATGCAGAAATCTTTAGCATCCCATCAGGTATGAATTTTGAATACAGCTATCGCGAAGATTATTTTTACAACGAGTATTCGGAAATCTCTTCAACTATGATTTACCACTATGATAGCAAAGATTGGGTTCCACATTATAAAATCACAGATATTGAATGGTACAATTTTCATCTGCGCCAGATGAAATCTTGCATCTTTCGCACTCCCGACAACTGGGATGACTGGACCAAAACAGAAGAAATTGAATGGCACCAGCAATTCAGGTTATCCTATGAGTACCACCCCAAACTTCATTCTGAAACACTGTACCTCGAAGAGTTTTATTTCGATTGTGAAGAAACCTGGTATCCACTCTACCGTGAACGTACAATCTACAACGAATACCTTTTTAAAACCGGTTATTATGAAGAAGTTTTCTGGGATGACTGGAGTCTTGAATCAGCAATTGTAAGTGATGGTGAGTTTAACTCGAGCGGGCAACCCGTTGACATTCAGATCAGGGCCTTTGACTCATGGAACGGTAATATGTGGCAAAATGTCGCAAGAATGATCTTTGAGTACGAAACCATCACCAATGCTCCGGTTTACAATGCTCCAACAACAGAAATTGCAAAGGTTTTCCCAAATCCAGCTGTAAATCAGATTAATGTTGCACCACAATGCATGTCTTCAGATCTGCAGGTAAAAATATACGGTATTACCGGACAATTACTGCGCAGCCAGTCCATTCAGGCATTCTCCGGACAAACATCCATAGAAATTAGCGGCATTCCATCCGGAATTTACATAATGGACATTATCTCAGGAAACGAAAAACAGGTTGTTAAATTCATGAAAAGGTAATTTGGCAATAATATTTAAAAAATAAATTTTCTCTCTGCAACGGGGGTTTTCATGAACCCTTTAAAGCCTGCCTTTTCCGGCAGGCTTTGTTTTTTATCATTTCTAACAACGCATTGGTTCACTCACATTACCTAAAAATCCAATAAGATGTGGTAATTTTGCAAAATTTATTGGCAGAAAGAAAATGAATATTGAAACAGATATAGATAAACTCAGTTCCAAAGATTATATCCTCATAAAAGGTGCCCGTGTTCACAATCTGAAATCGGTAAATGTTGCCATTGAAAGGAAGAAGCTTGTTGTTATCACCGGTTTATCGGGTTCAGGAAAATCATCACTTGCTTTTGACACCCTGTATTCGGAGGGTCAGCGTCGTTATGTAGAGAGTCTGAGCTCCTACGCACGCCAATTTCTTGGTCGCATGAACAAGCCGGAAGTAGATTACATCAAAGGAATATCACCGGCTATCGCTATCGAACAAAAAGTAAATACTCGCAATCCACGTTCAACTGTGGGCACCACCACCGAAATTTACGATTATCTGAAATTGCTTTATGCCCGCATTGGTAAAACTTTTTCACCTGTCTCGGGAAATCCGGTAAAACGACATTCCGTAACTGATGTGGTAGATTTTGTAATGAACCTTCCTGAAGATACCAGGGTAATGTTCTTTGCACCCATTGATGTAGACCCGGGAAGGAATTTCTCACAACATCTGAGTATTTTGCTTCAGCAGGGATTTTCGCGCATCATGCTTAATGATGAGATTGTAAAAATTGAGGATATCCTTCCTGAAATCGACTCAATAAGCATCAGCAAAAAACCACTTATTGTGATTGATCGGTTCTCAGTAACACCTACTGACAATGATCTGAAGGCCCGTATTGCCGATTCAGCGCAGACCGCCTTCTATGAGGGCCATGGAGAATGCATGCTGGAGTATGAAAATCGCAGAGGAAAACAGAAAGATTATTTTTCCAATCGATTTGAACTCGATGGGATTACTTTCGAAGAACCTTCAGTTAATTTATTTGCCTTTAACAATCCCTTTGGTGCGTGCAAAACATGTGAGGGATTTGGAAGCATCATTGGCATTGATGAAGACCTGGTAATACCCAACAAAAGCCTGTCGGTTTTTGAAGAAGCCATTGTTTGCTGGAAAGGTGAAAAAATGAGCGAATGGAAAGACCAGTTGGTACAGAACGCTTATAAATTCGACTTCCCCATTCACAAACCCATATATAAGCTTTCTCCTGAGCAGAAACAACTTTTGTGGGATGGTAACAGATACTTTGGTGGGTTGAATCAATTCTTCAAAATGATTGAAGAAAACACCTACAAAATACAATACCGGGTAATGCTTGCCCGCTATCGCGGAAAAACTGTTTGTCCCGACTGCATGGGCACACGCCTTCGCAAAGATGCAAACTACGTTAAAATTGCCGGGAAAAGCATAAGCGAGCTGGTACTTATGCCCCTTGACCGGCTTTATGTTTTTTTTCAGAATATTGAACTTGACAAACACGACAAAGAAGTGGGCAAACGCCTGCTGGTGGAAATCAACAACCGACTTGAATACCTTAATGATGTGGGACTTGGTTACCTGACCCTTAACAGGTTGTCATCTACCCTTTCAGGAGGTGAATCGCAAAGGATCAATCTGGCAACTTCGCTGGGCAGCAGCCTTGTGGGGTCGCTGTACATTCTGGATGAACCCAGCATTGGGTTGCATCAGCGAGATACCCACAGGCTGATAAAAGTACTGAAAAGACTTAAGGAGCTGGGTAATACCGTTATCGTGGTGGAGCATGATGAAGATATCATGCGAACAGCCGATCAGATTATTGACATCGGTCCGCTGGCAGGGGCAAATGGCGGGCAGATAGTTTTCCAGGGTAATTTTGAAAAACTGCTGAAGAACAAGGAAAGTTTTACAGCAAAATATCTGAGTAAAACACTTGAGATCCCATTGCCCGAAAAAAGAAGAAGATGGAAAGAATATATTGAACTTCAGGGTGTAAGACAGCACAATCTTAAAGGATTTTCTGTTAAGATTCCCCTACGTGTTATGACCGTGGTAAGCGGAGTAAGCGGGTCGGGAAAAACCACACTGATCAAAAACATTCTTTACCCTGCACTGAAGAAGATTTATGGTGGCTATGGAGAGAAAACAGGAAAGTTTGATATGATAAACGGCGATTACGGCTCGTTGAATGATGTTGAGTTTATTGATCAGAACCCCATTGGGCGCTCATCAAGGTCAAATCCTGTTACTTATATTAAAGCATATGATGAAATCAGGAATTTATATGCACAAAATCCGCTTGCAAAAGCACGTGCCTACACACCTGGATATTTCAGTTTTAATATTGAAGGTGGCCGTTGCCCCGAGTGCGAGGGAGAAGGCGAAGTAAAAATTGAGATGCAGTTTATGGCTGATATAAGTCTGAAATGCGAAAGCTGCAACGGTACACGGTTCAAAGAAGAAATACTGGATATCAAATTTCAAAACAAGTCTATTAATGAAATCCTTGACCTGACCGTTGACGAGGCCATCGATTTTTTCAAAAATGCCAAAGAAAAACCACAACCTTCTCTCAGAATAGCACAGAAACTTCAGCCATTGCAGGATGTTGGTCTGGGATATATCAAGTTGGGACAATCGTCAAGTACACTTTCAGGAGGTGAGGCGCAACGAATCAAGCTGGCATCATTCCTTTCCAAAGGAATTAATTCGCAAAAAACCCTGTTTATTTTTGACGAACCCACAACAGGGTTGCATTTTCACGATATCAATGTTCTACTTAAGGCATTTGATGCACTCATTGAAAACGGACACAGCATCTTGATCATAGAACATAATCCCGAAATTATCAAATCGGCTGACTGGATAATAGATTTAGGCCCGGATGGAGGTGAAAACGGTGGAAATCTTGTCTTTGAAGGAACTCCGGAAGAACTTGTAAAATCTGAGAAATCATATACCGGGCAGTTCATCAAAAAAAAAATCACATCTTAGTTTGATGTCTTTTCCATTATAACCTGTAAAGATTATATGGCCTGGTAAATTTTAGTTATCAACCAGTTTACGGATAAGCATCAAAATACCACTCCTGTTATTGAATTTCATCACATCAAAAAATCTTTTCACTGATTATTTCCTGACGGATACTCTCCCAGAATCTGCAACTGGTCAGTAAGTGGGCGTATAGCATCAAGCGAGCTTATATACATTTTTTCATCATCAAACATCAGATCAACGTAGAAAAAGTACTCCCATTCACGGCCAATAATGGGGGCCGATTGTATTTTGGTGAGATTTATATTGTAAAAAGCAAGTACAGACAAAATTTGCGACAAGCTTCCAACTTTATGAGAAAGTGAAAAACAAACAGATGCTTTATTGGCAGGTTGAACCTGATGATGTTTTTGGATCAGTTCAAATTTTTCATTTGATGTAAGCACCAGAAACCGGGTAAAATTGCGCTTATTGGTTTCCACCCCATGACGAAGAATACTTAAACCATATATTTCTGCTGCCAGAGAAGATGCCAGTGCTGCTACACCTGTTAATCTTTTTTGCGAGATTTCACGCGCACTTAAAGCTGTATCGGGAGTATCAATAATTTTTACCCCTTTTTTACGAAATGGTTCAAGAAATTCTTCGCACTGGATAATGGCTAAGGGATGTGACTGGATTTCAACTATATTCTCCAAATCCTGGCCATCAAGTGCCATCAAATGTTGTTCAATCCTAAGGTAAACTTCTCCGAATATTTTCAATTCCGAATTGCGTAACAATGCATAATTCGGAAGCAAAGATCCGGCAAGAGAGTTTTCAATGGCCACAACAGCAACATCAGCTTTCAATTCTTTCACAAGATTAAATGACTCTTTAAATGTAAAACAGGGTAATATCTCAATCGATGAACCTGAGAAAAACTTTCTGGCTGCCATATCATGAAAAGCACCCTGAAATCCTTGTATAGCAACACTTAAACTGGTATCTTTGCTGGTTGTTTTATTAATCATTTGTTCATTTGTTAGAAAATCACCGCGAAAGTAAAGAAAATTAGTTATATTAAATTACAAATTACCTAAAACATTGAATAATGAAAAGGTCAGGAATGAATAAATCATTGAAGTATACAAAATCATTCGAGTTATTTGATTTTATAACGATATTAATCAAAAGCCCCGGTAGATTTTTATTTATGTCTATGATAGCTTTTTCAATATCATTGGCAAGTTGCGAGAAAGATGATGATGACGACGATTATGAAATCCCAAAGGAAAACCATCTGATGTATGATTCAAAGAGGTATGAAATAACTGCTGGGATTCTTGAATATTACGGCCAATGGTGGAAAGGTTCAAATGGTTTTAATTTTGATATTTCATTATTTTCATCAGGAATCTTTTTTGATGAAGAAATTGATGATCTTTCCGGACAAGGCAACCTTATTACTTTTGAAATGTTTTCTTCTTCAGAAACAGAATTAATGCCCGGTATATATAATTTTGATGCAGACGAATCTTATAAGCCAGGTACATTTGACTGGGGATTATTTGTAATTAACTACGATATTGAAGATCAAACCGGCGAAATATCTGGTGAAATTGAAAGCGGAACTGTAAAAGTTGAAAAATCCGGATCTTTATATAGAATAACGATAGACTGTAGAGATAATCAAGGGAAAAGACTTACAGGATATTTTGAAGGAAATCTTGACTTTTATGACTGGTCAGATTTCTGGAAAAATGATCCTTCAATAAATTAAAGTTTCACGTTTAAAACTAAGCCCTGTTTTTATGTTCTCGCCGTACAACAACAGATTTATTTTTCAGAACTTTTACTCCCCTACCTCCGTATAAATCCACATGAAGTATTATATCATAGCAGGAGAAGCGTCGGGAGATTTGCATGCATCAAACCTAATGAGGGCCATAAAACTTCGCGACTCTGAAGCTGAATTCAGAGCCTGGGGTGGTGATCTAATGCATGAGCAGGGAGCAACACTTGTAAAGCATATTAATGAGCTGGCTTTCATGGGTTTTGTGGAGGTTCTGCTAAACCTTTCCACCATCCTGAAAAATATCAGGCTATGTAAAAAAGATATATTGCAATACCAGCCTGATGCGGTAATTTTTATTGACTATCCCGGCTTTAATCTCAGGATAGCCGAATTTGCCAGAAAGAATAAAATTAAAACCATTTACTACATTTCACCCCAGGTTTGGGCATGGAATAAATCAAGAGTTAAAAAGATCAGGCGTGATATTGATAAAATGCTTGTTATTCTTCCCTTTGAAAAGCAATTTTATGAAAAATATAATTTTTCTGTAGAGTTTGTGGGTCATCCTTTGCTTGATGCGCTGGACCAGCAGGATGATATTGATTCGTTTCCTGAATTTATAATAAGAAACAATCTACCCGATACTCCCATCATTGCACTCCTGCCTGGCAGCAGAAAACAGGAAATCAGCAAAATGCTTCCAACCATGTGTAAGGTAAGCAATTATTTTCCTGAGTATCAGTTTGTAATAGCAGGAACCAGAGCACATTCAAATGATTTCTACAATAAGTACTCAAATGGAAAGGATTTACCTGTGATTTACGGGCAAACCTATAATCTTCTTAGTAATTCCAAAGCTGCTATGGTAACATCAGGTACAGCTACACTTGAAACAGCTCTTATTGGCACGCCGCAAATCGTTTGTTATAAGGCTTCACCAGTATCTTATTTAATTGCCCGGAACCTGGTTGATATTAAATATATTTCGCTTGTGAATCTCATTATGGATGAAGAAGTAGTAAAAGAAATGATTCAGAACGACTTTAATACAAACATGCTTGTTGCTGAACTTAAAGAAATATTAACGAACCAGGGTTACAGAAATAAATTTCAAAAAAAATATACACTGCTGCGAAAGAAACTTGGAGGTAGCGGAGCATCAGTAAATGCAGCCAAAGCAATTCAAAATTTCTTAAATGAATAGTATGCGAATGAAATACCTATTTATACTTTTCGTAAGCTTATTTTCCTTTTTCAATAACTCTTTTGGTCGAACTATTCCTGAAATAATTGACATTGGGATTTTTTCAGGTGAAACCATAAACAAATTTAATTTTACGGTAACACATGGCAGATATCTGGTTTGCAACAACAAACATGAAAAGTTGCTGGAGATTACACCTTTCTCTACCATAACTTTTGAAAGAAAAGGCTATCAGTTTAATATACTTCGGAATGATTCGGTACTTTTCACTGAAATTGACATTAAACTTCAGGGTGCGGCGTTCCACAATTCATTTATTCTCAACCCATCAAACCGTAATCTGGAATTAAGAGGTTATGATGGTGATTTGAAGGTGAATGTAAAAAATGGAAGTTTTTCACTCGTTAACTCAGTTCCTTTTGAGAGTTATGTGGCCGGCACAGTTCAATGGGAATCAGGTTTCAACCACCATGATATTTTCTACCAGGTGCAGGCCATCATAATCCGCACTTATGCATTGAGAAATCTCAACCGTCATTCAGGTGAAGGATTTCATCTTTGTGATAGGGTACATTGTCAGGCATACTACGGAAAAACAACTGAAGCCAGTATAATTTCAGCTGTTGACAGATGTCGTGGTGAAGTAGTAGTTGACCGTAACAACCATCTATTAAACACCGTTTACCATGCCAACTGCGGCGGAGAAACTGTAAACTCCGAAGATTTATGGTCGGAGGCCTTGCCCTACCTTAGAAGCAACAGGGATACTTACTGCACTGATATGCCCGGTGCACACTGGAAGGCCACTATCAAGGCAGATGATTTGAGTAATTTTTTGCAGCAACGATTCGGATACAACCCATCAGAAAATGAATGGAAAGGAATAAAGGGTTTTCGGCAATCATCCAGAAGGCATCACCTTGACCCGGGCGAGAGGATCCAACTTAGGCATGTCCGTGAACATTTCGGACTTAGATCAACATACTTTTCTATTAACGCCGATGGTGAATACCTTCACCTAACAGGCAAGGGATATGGCCATGGTGTGGGCTTATGCCAGGAAGGTGCAATGCGACGCGCCCGACATGGTTATACACGTGAAGAAATTCTGAAGTTTTATTACTGGAATGCATCCATAATTTACCTGGAAACCGAAGAAGCATGGTAATTAATTCATAAAACTCATCACAACTTACTTGTTTTTCAGCCCAACATTTACTAACTTAAAGTAAACTTTGGGTGCATGGCGCATTATTCAAATATACCCCTTGTAAGAATTATTATTCCGGTTTTAGCCGGAATTATCCTTTTTACCCGTATCGAATATTATTTTTCTTTGCCGCAAATTCTGACAGTTATTTCTGCTTTCATTTTAGTATCCCTGATAATTGAATGGCGTCTGCAGCAAAATTTCAGTTTCCGCTTTTCTTTCGGGCTCAACATAATGCTTTTTATGGTTTTCGCAGGATATCTTCTTGCACAGGGAAGATATGAAAGGAATCATCCTGCACATTTCAGTAATTATAGCAATGAAAATTCGCTTCTGAGGTTAAGACTTATTGAACCTGTATCTGAAAAAACCAACACTTACCAGATTGTGGGGCGGGCAACCCATATTCTATCAGGTGACACAATAGTTAAGGTAAAAGGGAAACTCATTGCATACTTTGAAAAGGATTCCTTATCAGCATCTCTTAACTACGGCGATATCATATTTATTGAGAATAACATTCAGGAAGTAAGGCCCCCGCAAAACCCCAACGCATTCAATTTTAAAAATTTTCTTGCCAATCAGAATATTTTCCACCAGGTATACCGACGGTCAGGCCAGTGGTATCAGGGTAGTGGCAATGAAGGAAACATTATAGTATCTTTTGCCCATCAAATGCGACAAAAAGCTTTGGAAACACTTGAAGCCAATAATATCAGTGGCCGCGAATTTTCTGTTGCATCCGCATTATTGCTGGGTTACCGCGATTATTTAGATGAAGATTTACAGCGGGAGTTTGCCGGTGCAGGTGCCATGCATATTTTGTGTGTTTCAGGGCTTCATGTAGGTATTATCTTTCTTGCACTCAATATATTACTGGGATTTCTCAAAAAACTGCCACGTGGTAAGATTATCAAAACCATGGTAATCATCATATTGATTTGGTTTTATGCGGCCATTACAGGCTTTTCGCCTTCGGTAATGCGGGCTTCAACCATGTTTAGCTTTGTGGCTGTCGGACAGAGCTTCAGTCGCAGCACCAATATCTATAACACACTGGCTGCTTCAGCATTGTTCCTGGTAATTCTGGATCCGTTTATCATTAAAAGGATTGGTTTTCAGCTATCGTACATTGCAGTAATAAGCATTGTGTGGCTGCAACCTATGTTCTATAAACTATTGTATTTTAAAAATCCTGTACTGAGTTATTCCTGGGGAATCATTACAGTTTCTCTGGCAGCTCAACTGGGAACCGGCCCTCTTGCATTATACTACTTTAATCAGTTTCCCAATTATTTTCTGCTTACCAACCTTGCTGTAATTCCACTTACTGGTTTAATCATAAAAACCGGCATTTTGTTTTTTATAGTTTCACCCATAGGTTTTTTGTCGCATATTGCAGGTATAGTTTTATCATTCATTGTTTTGGTATTACATAATATTGTAAGAATAATTGAGGGGCTTCCCGGCTCGGTTTCCATGAATGTATTCATTACATTTCATGAAACATTATTCATATTCGGATTGATAGCTGTCACAGGCCTGTTCTGGGTTTCAGCGAAAAAGGCTTTTGCATATGCTATACTTCTGACAGGGCTTCTGCTGAGTGTTTCGTTATCATTGCGCCAAATTAAAAATGACCGGCAGCAGCGACTGGTGGTATACCAGGTACCCAATGGATCAGCAATTGACTTTTTTAGTGGAAAAAGCTGTTATTTTCTCGCCTGCGAAACCACACTCTCCAATCCTCGCAATCTTTCTTTTCATGTCAATGAAAACAGATTGAGAATGGGAACTTCAGGGAAAGTGCAGGATTTGATAAATCCAGATGACGAAGTATTTGCTGGAAACGGAATATATAAGCGAGGCCCATTCATATATTTTGCTGGCAAAACCATCAAAATCATTCAACCCGAAAATGCTACCGATTTTCCAGATGTTATAGAAGGGATTAATTACCTGGTTCTTTTTCAAAATCCGCGCATATCAATTGAAAAGCTTAACGAGCTATTTCCCGGATCATCCATCATTATTGACAGCTCCAACAGTTTCCGTAACAGCCAGCGATGGGCTGAAGAATGCGAAGATTTAGGGATTGATTGCTGGCCGGTAAGAGCGAAAGGTGCATTTGAACTGGCCATCCGGTAGGCTACGGATTTGTCTCAGGAAGAAGACTTTAATTTCTGACCCTTCCGCGAAGATAAATTCTTTGTCCCGTTGTCGGCTCCTGCCCCTCTTCCATATTATTACGACGATAGAGGCTACTCAGCCGAATGCCATATTGCTGCGAAATCTCATACATGGTTTCCCCGCTTTTTGCGAAATGGTATTGCTCACTACCTCTGCGTCTTTTGGGCTGCAGGTAAACGATTTGACCTGGTTGGAGGGTTCCGGTTCTCTCCATTTCATTATACCTGTAAATCTCCCTGGGCCACATTCCCATTTCTTCTGCAATGCTTTCAGGGGTATCTCCTGCCATGGCATATACATATCTTATCCTGTTGTTTTGATGTACCTCACGAACTGCTGATGCTGACTGGTTTCGTTGAGCAGAACCCTGCTGACCTGTATTCCTCGCAGGTCTTGACGAAATGGCAGAAGGGTTTCTACCTGCAAGTGTGCCAACCACCTGCCTGTCGAACTCGTACAAACTATTTCGCTCAATGATTCCAATCAGCAGTTCGGGATAGCGTGGATTGGTAGCATAACCGGCACGCCTTAAACCACGCGCCCAACCACGATAATCCGTTATATCGAGCTTGAAAAGGTTCGAATATCGCTCCCTGCCCGTAAGAAACTCCGAATGATCACGAAAAGATTGAGTTGGATCATCATAAGCTCTGAAACATTCATTTATTTCATCATCATCTTTGTAGAAAGTACGCCCTTGCCAGCCGTGGCATTTAATACCAAAATGATTATTGCCGATAACCGCCAGATCGCTGTTCCCAAAACCCGACTCCAGAATACCCTGTGCCAGTTTAATACTGGCAGGTATTCCGTGCCTGCGCATCTCCTCCATAGCAATATGCTTATACATTTCGATGTATTGTTCAAGAGATATTTGTTGTTGACCAAAGACCGGAGAAACTTTGCCACCCTGAAAGGTGATTTGTAAAAACAAAAAGACAATGAAAACTTTTGAGATATTTTTTGATATATGCATAGGTTCAGATGTGTTCATAAATTAAAAAAACTGGTTTCAATTGCAAACCTAATTATTTTTCAGCAAATTCACCGGGCTGCCGGTGCAATTTAATCCACAACAACAGGCAGCAATTCCTTTAATAAATCATTACTTTTGATAACGATTTGTTTAAAACTTTTATGATGGAACTCATAAGAAATTATTTCCCCGAACTTGAACCTGCAAAACTTGAAAAACTGGGACAGTTAAAACCTATTTACGAAGAATGGAACAGTAAAGTCAATGTGATATCACGAAAGGATATGGGGAATTTTTATATCCATCATGTTTTACACTCTTTATCCATAGCAAAGATCATCAATTTTGCTCCCGGCACACGCATTATGGATGTGGGTACAGGCGGTGGCTTCCCTGGTATCCCCCTTGCTGTATTATTTCCTGAATGTCATTTTACTCTGGTTGATTCCATTGAAAAGAAAATAAAGGTTGTGAGCGAAGTATCAAAGTCACTTAACCTTAAAAATGTAAATCCATTGCGCGAAAGGGCTGAAAAAACTGACGGAAAATTTGACTTCATTGTAAGCCGCGCAGTAACAACACTACCTGCCTTTATGAGCTGGATTGAGAATAAAATCAGCTCAGAATGCAAAAATTCTCTCCCCAATGGTGTTTTTTATTTAAAAGGTGGTGATTTTAACGAAGAACTGCGTAATATAAAATTCAATCACAAAATTTATAGTATATCTGATTTTTATAGCGAGGATTATTTTGAGACCAAAAAAGTGGTTCATCTTTTTCGGAAAACATAAAAGTAAGTATTGGCGAAAGTTTATTTTTTTATAATGTTTTACCATTGCGATCCTTAAAAAATAGTTAGGTTTGTAAATCATACACAAAAAAATAACGTCATGAATAAAGTATTATCAAACCTCGAACCCCAACTTCTCTGGAATTATTTTGAAGACATTTGCAACATTCCACACCCTTCTAAAAAGGAGGAACAAATCATTGCATACGTAAAAAAATTCGGTGAAGACCTGGGACTGGAAACCCACACAGATGCAGTAGGTAATATTGTCATCAGAAAACCTGCGACACCGGGTTTTGAAAACCGCCAAACCATTGTTTTGCAGGGGCACCTTGATATGGTTCCACAAAAGAACAATGACACAGAGCATGACTTTGAGAAGGATCCTATCCAACCCTGGATTGACGGAGATTGGGTTAAAGCCCGTGGCACAACTCTGGGAGCCGATAACGGAATTGGAGCAGCTGCTGCAATGGCAGTGCTTGCTGCCGATAACCTTGAACATGGACCCATTGAGTGTCTTTTTACAATTGATGAAGAAACCGGGATGACTGGAGCTTTTGCCCTTAAGGAAGGCTTTTTAAAAGGAGATATTCTGATAAACCTGGATTCGGAAGATGAAGGTGAACTTTATATCGGATGCGCCGGTGGAATTGACACCAACGCTTACTTCCATTACGACGAAACTGATGTGGTAGGTGCAGTAGAAGCATACAGGGTAGATGTAAAAGGCCTTAAAGGAGGACACTCAGGACTGGATATCAAACTGGGCCGCGGCAATGCCAACAAAATCATGAACCGATTGCTTTGGCAGGCAAATCGCGATTTCAGCCTGCAACTTCATTCCATTGATGGTGGCAGCCTGCGCAATGCAATACCACGCGAAGCAACAGCAATTGTTGTAGTACCCAAAGAAAACGAAGAAGAGTTTTTAAGCTTTGCCAATGAATTGAGCCTGAAAATTAAAAATGAGCTTAAAAACGTGGAACCTGATTTTGAATTGCTGATAAGCAAAACCAATACTCCGGATACTGTAATAGACCCTGCAGTTTCCCCAAATTTATTCAACGGAATTTATGGCTGCCCTAATGGCGTTATCCGTATGATTGATGATATGCCTGATGTTGTGGAAACCAGTACCAACCTTGCCATTGTTAAATCGGATAATGCCAAAGTTGAGGTTTGTACATTGCAGAGAAGCTCAGTTGATTCTGCCAAAGATGACCTTTGCAACATGATGCGTTCGGTATTTGAAATGGCAGGTGCAGAAGTTGAGCATGCAGGCTCATATCCCGGATGGAAACCCAATGTCAGTTCACCCATCCTGCAAACCATGAAGAATGTTTACCAGCAAAAATTCGGGAAGGTGCCTGATGTTAAAGTAATACATGCCGGGCTGGAGTGTGGACTGATTGGCGGGGTTTATCCAAATCTGGATATGATATCCTTCGGCCCGACCATCCGCAATCCGCATTCACCTGATGAAATGGTAAATATTAAAACCGTAAAACTTTTCTGGGATTTCCTTGTGGAAACACTTAAAAATGCCCCAGAGAAATAATACGCTTAAAAATTTACAAATTATAAACCTAAAAGCCGCTTCCTTTTTGAAGCGGCTTTTTTCATACATCCGGTTTTCGCCTTTGTTCCTTTTTCTGAGCATGTTGTTTTTTCTTTTCCAGTCGCTTAAGTCGGGAAGATTTGGTTGGCCTGGTAAGAAATCTTTTCTTTTCCGGTTTTAATGCCTGCTGCAGCAATTCCACAAAACGCTCTTTGCAGTCTTCTTTATTCTGATGCTGCGAACGTGATTTTTCACTTACAACAATAAGCTCTCCCTGACTTGTAATCCTGGATGAAAGCTTTTCCTTGATTCTGCTTTTCTGAATATCGGTAAGCCAGGCGGAACCTTCAATATCAAAACGCAACTCCACCCTGCTGCTAACTTTGTTAACATGCTGCCCACCTGCCCCACTGCTACGGCTGGTGCGAAAACTCAGTTCGTCAAGCAATTTATTTATCGTATCCAAATCAAGCATCTGCTCAAGCATCTTATTTATTACTTTCTTGAAGTTATACGAAAATAGAATAATTCTTAGAATGTGATTTATCTTATGCAAAACACGTTTTATTTGGAAATATTAACATTTCTATATTTTTTTCATATTTTTGTTGCTATCAAAAAATAAAACATCTAATTAAATATTTTCATACATTTATAGGAGCCGAAACCAAATTAAACGGGGAGTAACTGAAAATCCATAAGAGTAGGTAAACCAACAAAAAATATTACACATGGAAGAAAATAAAGTTGACATGTTCATTATGGCCAATGGCAGGTTTTTTGAAAGCTATCAAATTCCGCAAATCAGAGACCACCTAATGAAGCTTGATGATTCAAAATGGACTTTTGTTCAGTCATTGAATTTAAAAAACCCAACCACTGCCCTTATTGTTTCACTCCTGGTGGGCTACCTGGGAATTGACAGATTTATGATTGGTGATACCGGGCTTGGCATTGCAAAGCTTCTAACCTGTGGTGGACTGGGTATCTGGACCATTGTTGACTGGTTTCTGATCATGGGAGCTACCAAAAAGAAAAACATGGAAAAGCTCCAACAGTATCTGTTTTAAAACCAAAAATGAGTCGAAATAAACTCTACCTCATTGTAATATCAATTTGTTTGGCAGGGTATTTCTGGATTGGTTTTCATTACATCAGAACTACAGAATTCAATATTAAGAATGAGTCAAATCTGGAGTTTTGCATGTTCCGAAGCATAACAGGAGTACCCTGTCCTTCCTGTGGAATGACACGATCAGTTACAACACTGGCAAGGGGCAATATTGCAAATGCTTTGTGGTGGAATCCACTGGGTGTTATTATGTTTGCATCAATGGTGTTATTTCCCCTTTGGATCATCAGGGATATAGTTTACAAAAAAAACTCATTTTATATTTTTTATAAAAACGTTGAAAAATTCTTTCAAAAAAAACCCATAGCAATTATTTCCATCGGGTTGATTGTTTTGCTATGGATTTGGAATCTAAAGAAATTCTTATGAGTAATAATGATTCTCTTAGAGGTAACATTGAAGACCACAATGCCGAAAAGGCATCAAACAGCTATCTGATGTCATTGGTAGCTATCATGGCGGGTGTGGGCCTGCCTTTATTTAATCTCATTGCAACTTTTATTTTTTATATGGCTAACCGTAAGGAAGCTTTATTTGTGCGATGGCATGCTACACAGGCATTATTTTCGCAGTTTTTGCTGCTCATATTTAATGCTCCGGCTTTTGCATGGCTTATGACCATAATATTCGGCAACAATGAATTTAACAATAACTTTTTTGCCTACATAATCGTTGTAATATTAATTAATTTGGTTGAGTTTATTGCTACCATTTATACTGCCATACAAACCCGCAAGGGCATACATGTTGAATGGATTATTATAGGCCCACTTACAAATTCACTAGTAAAACCAAAGGAAGAAAATCCTGAGTATGTTTAAAAAGTTTCTCATACACTTTTTCATTTTCCTTGCCATTGTTGCACTGATATGGTTTGGATTAAGCAGGTTGAATTTCAAAAAAGCAACCCGCATTGACCATAGGATTGAGCAATTGGAAGAAAAACTTGGTGATATTTTTCTGAAAATATTCAAACAGCAACATCAGGAAATAAAAGATCCGGAAATTCATGAATATCTTGAATCGGTTCTGGAAGATCTTTTTAGTAAAAACCAGATTGATCGCACCAGTATTGATATTTATGTTTTGAGAAGTTCAATGGTTAATGCATTTGCTTTACCGGGCAGAAATATTTTATTGTTATCCGGACTTGTTGAATTTACAGAAACACCGGAAGAATTAATTGGTGTAATTGCTCATGAAATTGCCCATGTTGAGTCGGACCATGTAATGCGAAAACTCAGCAGGGAGGTTGGTATTGCTGTGCTTTTTACTGCCGTTACAGGAAACTATAATATGGAACTGCTTCGCGAAGTGGCAAAACTGATTGCTTCCAATACCTACAGCAGAACACTGGAAAATGAAGCAGACCTGCTTGCCATTGAGTATATGATAAATGCGGGTTATAACCCCCGGGGGCTGGTTGACCTTTTTAATCGATTTGCAGATAAATTCGATATTTTACCCAGCGAGTTACAATGGATAAGTACCCATCCTGCATCCGTTGACAGGGCAGAAAGGCTTGAAGAAATCATTGAAGAAATGGGAACAGTTTCTTTCAAAAAGCCCGACATGGAAAAATGGAATCAGTTCAAAAACAAACTGGAAGTCCGCTAAGAGTAAAAATCTGAAAAAAACTTCATGTTTCAGATATTTTTTTCCTACTTTTGCCCACACATTTTGCGAAAGCAATAGTTCTTTGATTCAAAGCAGGGGGGGTTCCAGAGCGGTCAAATGGGGCAGACTGTAAATCTGTTGGCTTTCGCCTTCGGAGGTTCGAATCCTTCCCCCCCCACTCTTTCAATCACCAGCGGAAGTAGCTCATCCGGTAGA
>SKSE01000259.1 GCA_007118135.1 Bacteroidales bacterium
AATAACAAAGCAATTTTGATTTTGTTTAACAGGATAAATCAGCAAAAAATAAATTATTCAGAAACGCTTAGGTAAGGAGCAATTCTCTGATAAATATTTTCATCGATAAGCTCAGATCGAAGAATAT
Source organism: Bacteroidales bacterium (assembly GCA_007118135.1). Lineage (GTDB taxonomy): Bacteria > Bacteroidota > Bacteroidia > Bacteroidales > UBA7960 > SKVR01. The sequence continues at coordinate 128 of SKSE01000259.1, forward strand.
CATCAGGAGAAGAATATGGTCCATGTCTTTCCCGCATTCTTAAAATTGAATTTACCTGGTTACGTTCAAGGTACGGATGTCTGACCAGAGTAACAAAGTCAGCAGTATTGATATTAATTTTTCTGAGTTCAAGAGTGTCGGAAATAAAAATGTGAGGTTTTATCTGTTCATATCTTACTGAATCCATCCCAAAGACTTCTAGAAGTTGAGCAGTTGAATAAAAACCGCCAAGTAATTCACGATAGGATGTTATCCTTCTGCTGAAAACTTCTCCGATACCCCTGATTTTTTGCCACTCCAATGTGTCGGCTTTATTGATATCCAGCATTACATCAGCCCATGCTGGCTGGAAAGGCCTTCTAGTTATTGTATCCTGTCTTAAACTTCGGGATTGCCGCTCTTCCATACGAATCCTTGAGAGTTCTTTTCTTGTGGGAAGATCAATATAGCTCTCGAGCTGGGTATATAATTCGTTGTTAATGCTATATATTCTCTTCAGGTCTTCGCGGGAGCGGAATGTTCCGCCGGCATTTCTGTAGTTTACAATATTTCCGGCTATCCTTTCAGGAATTCCCATTTCAATAAATTCTTCACTGCTAAGATTGTTTGGGTTAAATGGGAACAAGTTAAGTGTAAGTGAAGTTCTGTTTCCTGCTTCTCTCTCATAGGTTTCTACAATGGCAGTTCTGGCTTCGCGATATTCGGACAACATCTGTTCGAAACGGTCAATCTTTTTATCAAAATCGCTGAAATCATAAGTTTTGACAGGAAAAATCAAGGGATAAACAAAAGGCATCAAAATAACTATTAAGATTAATAATACCAGAACAATGATGCCGTTTCTCTCTGTTTTTGTAAAATAAAAATAATCCTTCCAGCTCATTTTTATTATTCTTTATTTATAAATTCCATCTATTAATCAGTATTAAATTAGTATAAAAAACTTATATAAACAACTGTTTAGCTATATTTTTGATTAAGATGTAATGTTTTTATAAACTGAGCATATTGAATTGCCAATGCACGGTAATAATAGCCTTTTAAGACTGTCTGTTACTATTAAAATACCGTCTACATTTTTTTCTGATACTTTCATTTATCATTATTTCTTTTTATACAAAACCATTGCCTTTGGGTATAATTTTATATTTTTGGGCTTCTGAAAAAAATATCTACAAATACAGATAAACCAAAAGCATCAATATATGTCATTAAAAGAAAGCAGCAATCGAGATGGTTTTACCAGTAAGTTTGGTATTTTAGCCGCTGCCGCAGGCTCGGCCATAGGCTTGGGAAATATCTGGAGATTTCCCTATGTAGTAGGTGAAAGTGGAGGTGGAGCATTTCTCCTTGTTTACTTAAGCTTTGTTCTTTTGCTGGGAATTCCTGTTATGCTATCAGAGTTCGTTATCGGACGAAAATCCAAACGAAACACTTTCGGGGCTTTCAAAAAAATTGCACCCGGTACCTTATGGCCTGTAATTGGCGTAATGGGTATTGTTGCAGCATTTGTTATTCTTGCCTTTTACAGTACTATTGCAGGCTGGACATTGCATTATGTTTATTTATCAATTACAAACGGATTTCAGGGAAGGGATACAGCTGAACTAACGCTGATGTTTGAAATGTTTCAGACATCCACAGTTTTACCTGTAATCTGGCAGCTGATTTTTATTTCTCTTACGGCAGTAATTATTCTTTCGGGAGTTAAAAAGGGTATTGAAAAGTATTCAAAGATCCTTATGCCCTTTCTTTTACTTTTGCTAATTGCATTATCTGTTCGTTCAGTAACCTTACCCGGTTCACTCGATGGTTTGGTTTTTTTATTTAAACCCGATTTCAGTAAGCTTTCCTCTTCAGTAATACTGGGGGCTTTAGGGCAGGCATTCTTCTCCTTAAGTATTGGAATGGGGGCGCTTATAACTTATTCATCTTATTTCCCGGCTAAAACAAATCTTTCAAACACAGCCTTTGAAGTTTCTATTGCTGATGTAATTATTGCCATTCTTGCGGGGATTGCAATCTTTCCTGCAATGTTTTCATTGGGTATGCAACCGGAAATGGGGGGCGCCGGATTGATTTTTATGGTTTTGCCCAATGTATTTCTACAAATCCCCGGTGGTTATATTGTAAGTATAGCATTCTTTATACTCCTGGCCATTGCTGCACTTACGTCCTCCATTTCAATTATGGAAGTTGTGGTTGCATTTCTGGTAGAAGAATTTAATATGGTTCGTCGACATGCAACAGCAATAACGGCCATTGCGGCTGCTACTGTTGGTCTTTTCTGCACTTTGTCATGGGGAGCACTTGAAAATGTTACCTTAGGAGGAAGAAATATTTTTGATGTACTCGATTTTACAGCATCTAATGTTTTATTGCCACTTGGTGGTTTGCTTATTGTGATTTTTGTAGGATGGTATATGAAATTTACTGAAGTTAAGGACGAAATGTCAAATCAGGGTGCACTGATGTTAAAATTTCTTGGACTTTTCAGATTTTTGGTCAGGTTCATTGCACCGGTGGCTATTGCAATAATTTTTTTAAATGCGATTGGTATTCTTCGTGTATAAATTTTAATTAAATAATCAATCTCTGTTTTGTATAGACGCTTTGTATTTAGAATTCTTAAATAGTTAATATGGAAAAAGTTCACGATTTTTTAATTTATTTAGATGGTTTTATAGGTGGAGGCCCCTGGTTTGTTTATCTTTTATTATTTACAGGGTTGTTTTTTACTCTTTATCTGGGATTTCCGCAAATCCGCTATTTCCGGCATGCGTTCAGGGTTGTTACAGGCCGTTATGATAGGGTCGGAGATATTGGAGATACTTCACATTTTCAGGCATTAACCACTGCACTTTCAGGTACTGTGGGCACAGGAAACATTGCCGGTGTTGCTTTGGCAATTCATCTGGGAGGACCGGCAGCACTTTTCTGGATGCTGGTTACAGGTATGTTGGGTATGACTACTAAGTTTGTTGAGGTTACTATTTCTCACAAGTATCGGGAAACCGACAGCGAAGGACGAATTGCGGGCGGACCCATGTATTACATGAAAAAAAGACTCAATATTACGCTTCCAAATAAAAAAGTAATTAATACTGGGGCATGGCTGGGAGCATTCTTTGCTGCAGCCACCATAATGTCTTCTATCGGAACCGGAAATATGCCACAGATAAATAGCATTGCCGGTGCCATGAACTCTACATTTGGTATTCCACAGGTTGCAGTCGGAGCAATATTGGCACTTCTGCTTGCCTTCGTTATTCTTGGTGGGATAAAAAGAATTGCGCAGGTTACCTCAAGGCTGGTACCTACAATGGCGATTATTTACCTGATTGGGGCTTTGGCTGTACTTACCTATAATTACGAAAATATTATTCCTTCAATTGTTTCCATATTTTCAGATGTGTTTACCGGAACAGCTGCAACAGGCGGTTTCCTGGGTGCATCTATCATTTATGCTTTTAATCGCGGTGTAAACCGTGGATTGTTCTCCAATGAAGCTGGTCAGGGATCAGCACCCATTGCACACTCAGCTGCAAGGGCACATGAGCCCGTTTCTGAAGGGGTTGTAGCATTGCTTGAGCCCTTCATTGATACAATAGTTATCTGCACTATAACGGGCCTTGTACTTTTATCATCCGGTGTTTGGAAAGATAAGGTGCACAACAATTTCCAGCGTGCCGATCAGATTATTCTTGCAGAGTATTATGATTCTGAAAATCCGGAGAATGTAAAAAAACTGTTTGATTTTTACGACGGTACTCAGGACCTTCCCAGATTTACCGGGACTTTAGATGTGGTTAATGGAAGAATAAACCAGAAAATCAACAACGAAATCACTATCCTTCATGCAAGATCAGTTGCAGAAAATGTTATGGTTTCTCACCAGGGTGAGCCTTTTTCAGGTGAGATAACTGTTTTAAACGGACGACTTCAGGATACCGGAGTACCCGTTTCATTTTCAGGAGAATCATTAATTCATAGTGCATCACTAACTGCAGAAGCATTTACCCGAAGTTTCCTGGGCAACTTTGGTCAGTATATCGTTGCCATAGGGTTGTTGCTGTTTGCTTTTTCAACAGCTATCTCCTGGTCTTACTATGGCGACCGGTCAGTTACCTATCTCTTTGGGGTAAAATATGTTTTGCATTACAGAATTCTTTATGTCCTGGCATTCTTTTTTGCCGCATTTACCGATACAACCATTATATGGGCCGTATCTTACATAACTATTGCTTTTATGGCGGTACCTAACCTTATCGGAATTTTACTGCTTCATAAAGAGATTAAGCAAACTATCATTGATTATTGGAAAGACTTCCGGAAAGAACATCCGGATGAAAAATCATACTGACAGGTTTATTTTGTGGTTTTCAATCGGAGTTTGGTTTCATATTCATTTCACAGAAAGGTATGCCTTTTAACCTTTTGGCAGATAATTTGTTAATAAGGTTAAAACTTTTCATAGTCAACAATATTATCATTCCCGTTTTTGTTTTTAGTAAATCAAAGCAGGTAATGTAGAGTAATGATTAAATGAAGAATTCATTCTACAATATAGTTTTTCTGGTAATAGCAGGATTTATTTCTGTACAGGCTTTTACACAGCAGCCTAAGCAGAAACCTACCCGTGTTGATTTGCTGCGTGCCGATGAGATACGCTTCGACAGGAGTGTAGCCCCTGACGCCCGGCGTCTTATCGGGGATGTGCAGTTAAAGCACGATGATGCTATAATGTATTGCGATAGTGCCTGGCAGTTTACAACTGATAATCGTTTTAATGCCTACAGCAATGTTTTTATTCAGGTAAGTGACAGTGTAGAGATTTATGGCGACAAGCTTTATTATAATGGCAATACACGCATTGCCGAATTGCATGGCAATGTAAAAATGATTGATAACCAGATGACGCTTACTACACAGCATCTTTTTTATAACCTTGAAACCAATACTGCCAATTATATTGATGGGGGTAAGATAGTAGATGCTGAAAATACACTTACCAGTAACTGGGGGTTTTACTATGCTGATTATAAGAATTTTTTCTTCAGGGGAGACGTAGAGCTTTTAAATCCGCAATATGTAATGAACTCTGATACACTCCGGTATAATACTCTTACAGAAGTTGCTTACTTTTTCGGACCTACCACTATCGTAAGTGATGAAAACACCATTTTTTGCAAAAACGGTTGGTACGATACACGCAATGATATAGCCCGGTTCAGCCGGGATGCATGGTTCTCCAATGGTGAGCAATACTTATCGGGCGACAGTTTGTTTTACGACCGCAACAGGGGGTATGGAAAAGCCATCAATAATGTATTGCTTAAAGACTCGGTTCAGAACACCCTGGTTACAGGTCATTTTGCTGAACATTTTGAACATGAATACTTTTCAGAAGTAACACGCGATGCAGTTCTTACAGTGGTAGCTCAAAATGATTCTTTGTTTCTACATGCCGATACTTTACGTTCCATACATGATGAAGAGAATGACAAACGCCTTTTGTTTGCTTATTATAAAGCCAAATTCTTTAGAAAAGATTTACAGGGTTTGAGCGATTCGATAGTTTATAATTTTTCTGATTCTACCATTTATCTGTATAATAACCCGGTTATCTGGTCAGAGAATCACCAGTTAACAGCCAACCGAATGGAAATTAGGACTGCTGATGAGAATCGTATTGAATCTATACATCTTTTCGATGCTGCATTTATTGTTTCCAAAGAAGATACATCGGCATTTAATCAGGTTAAAGGGAGAAGAATTGTTGGATATTTCAAAGAAAATGAACTCAGGAGAATAGATGTTTTTGGAAATGGGGAAGCACTTTACTATGTCAGGGATGATGACGAAAATCTCATTGGAATTAATAAGTCACTTTCATCTGATATGCGCATATATCTCGAAGATAATATGGTAAGCCGCATTGTATTATTCACAAATGCCGATGCCAACCTCTTTCCACCGGAAGAAATTCCTCTAGACCAGAGATTTTTGCAACATTTCAGATGGATTACTGAGCGAAGACCGCAAAAAAAGGATGATATTTTTGTATGGTAGATTACAAACGTTATACACTTGAAAATGGCCTGAGACTGATAGTTCACCGCGATACAACCACACCCATGGTTGCAGTTAATATTTTATATGATGTGGGTGCCCGCGATGAACACCCCGAAAAGACAGGGTTTGCACATCTGTTTGAACATCTGATGTTTGAAGGTTCTCTTAATATCCCTGAATTTGATAATGCCCTGCAGATGGCAGGTGGAGAGAACAATGCCTTTACAACCAATGATATTACCAATTATTATCTTACCATTCCACGACAAAATATTGAAACTGCCTTGTGGCTTGAGTCGGACCGGATGCTTGAACTTGCTTTTTCGGAAGAAAAGCTGAATATTCAGAAAGATGTCGTTTCTGAAGAATACCGTCAATCCTATCTTAATCAGCCCTACGGTGATGTATGGGCATTGCTTCGTTCATTGGTTTACAGGGTACATCCTTACCAATGGCCTACCATCGGAAAGAGTATTGATCATGTAAAAAACGCAACTCTTGACCAGGTGAAGGATTTCTTTTACCGGTTCTACAGGCCCAATAATGCAATTATGGTATTGACCGGTGATATTGAACCTGCCATGGCATATGATCTGGTTAACAAATGGTTTAGCGATATCCCACGTGGTAATGAATACAACAGAAATTTACCGGCCGAACCACTTCAAAAGACTGAACGTCGTTTAAGTGTAGAACGTAATGTACCTTTTGATGAGATCTATTTGGCGTTCCCCACTGGTAAAAGACTTGACCAAAGTTTTTATACAGCTGATTTGCTTACAGATATACTTGCCGGAGGTTCATCGGCAAGGCTTATGGAAAACCTTGTTAAGAAAAAGAAAATTTTCAGTGAAGCCAATTCCTGGGTAACTGGTAGTATTGATAATGGATTTTTGGCTGTTATGGGGAAATTGCATAAAGGCCAGTCCATTAAAGATGCAGAAAATGCAATATGGGAAGAATTACATGATTTAAAAAACAATATGGTTTCAGAAAGGGAGCTTCAAAAAGTAAAAAATAAACTTGAAGCTTCCAATACTTTTGCAGAGGTGGGTATTCTTTCTAAAGCAATGAATCTTGCTTACTATGAGCTTCTTGGAGATGCTGAAATGCTGAACCATCAGAATGAAAAGTATTTTGCCATAGATGCCGGCGAACTTCAAAAGGCGGCCAATGAAATTATCAATCCTGATAAAGCCAATATATTGCACTACCTGGCAAAATCCAGTAATTGAACTTAATACGGAACTATGGAAATGGCTGAAAGATTTAAGGCACCGCAGCTTAAACTTATTGGAGATGTAAATTTTTTGCAACCCAACGCCGGGTATCTGAAAAATGGGATTCCGGTATTCATGCAAAAAGGAGGGAGCCAGGAAATCATAAAGTTTGAGTTGGTTTTTAAATCAGGAAACTATCATCAGTCTAAACCCTTACAAGCATACACAACAGCAAATCTTCTTAAGGCCGGCACCAAATACAAAACTTCAGAGCAAATCAACCAATTATGGGATTTTTACGGTGTTACTCTCCAGATGGATGCACAAAAAGATATTATTTCGATAGGTTTTGTTGCTCTTGTCAGGCATTTTAAACCTGCATTGGAACTCCTGATTGAAATAATTACATCGCCAGTTTTCCCCGAGGATGAAGTGCATCTTTTTCTCAGAAACCTAAAACAAAAACACCTCGTCAATATGAGAAAGGTTCAGTTTATTGCCCGTATGCATTTTGCTGAACTAATCTTCGGACCTTCACATCCTTATGGGAAAAGACTTGAAGAGGATGACTTTGAAAAACTTGTAAGGGATGATCTTGTCGATTTTCATCATAGGTTTTTTCATCCGGATAATGTAGTATGTTTTATTGCAGGAAATTATCCCAAAGAATTGATTGAAATAATTAACAAAACACTTGATGCTTTCAACCATATACCACAAAAACAGAAGGATAACATTTTCGTTAAACCTGAGATTTCCAAAACCAATAAACATTATATAGAAAAAAGTGAAGCATTACAATCCGCCATCCGCGTTGGAAAGCCAATAATTAATCGTGGTCATCCTGATTATCATTTGCTTTCCATTACCAACACATTGCTTGGTGGATATTTTGGTTCAAGGCTGATGCGTAATATCAGGCAGGATAAAGGTTATACCTATGGCATAAACTCTGCCATGGTAAATCTTCTCAGGGATGCCTATTTTTTTATTGGCTCCCAGGTAGGCAAACCTGTAAGAGATAAGGCTCTCATTGAAGTTTATAATGAGCTCAGGAATTTAAGGCAGAAACCCGCAGGTGAGCACGAAATTAATATGCTAAGAAATTATTTATCAGGCAGTTTTTTGCGTTCATTTGATGGACCGTTTATGCAAAGCGAAAGATTCAAGGAGATATTTCTCTTTGGGCAGGATTACGAATGGTTTAACAATTACTTACATGCATTGAAAAACTTTACATCATCAGATATTCGGGAAATTGCTGAAAAGTATCTCCATGAAAATGATATGATCGAACTTGTGGTTGGATAAAATAATTAAGGTAATTTTAAGTTTTTTAATCAGAAATAATCAGGATTGAAAAATCAGGTAAAACATAATAAAACAGTTCAAGATGGAATACATGGTTTTTTAAACCTGTTTCTTATTCTCGCATTTTCAACCATTACATTTGCGCAATCAACTTTAACTCTTGATTCAGTAAGTGTAAATGAAAACAATCATGTAATCATTGGCTGGACGTTGGAAACTAATGTAGAAGTGGGACACATTGAGATACATCGAAGGCTTGTTGATGACACCTATGCTCCAATCATTTCTCTGCCTCTCACTCAATCATTATACATTGATACTGAAGTTAATGCCGAAAATAAAGCATACTCTTACTATGTAGTTGCGAGAGATGGCGATGGGGATAGTTTTGCAGTAAGCAATGAAGCTCACCAAACCATTTTTCAAAAGCCGCCTTATTTTGATATTTGTAACCGCAGATTATTGATTAGTTGGGATAATTATGAGGTTACCACATCCACAGGTTCTCCTGTGCCTCTGCCGCTTCCATTTAATAGCACTGAAATTTTATGGACATGCCTAAGCCCGGAGTTTACATGTGAAACTATAACGGGTATTGATTCAATTCAAAGGTACTTTGTAGTATTACAAGAGGGAACATATTGTTTTAAAATACGCTCTTTTCATTCTGTTTCTGGTAAATCTACAACTTCTAATGTAAGGTGTGTTACTCTTAATTTTGCTGCTGCACCTGAAAGTATAGATGTCAGGCGTTTAAGCCTTGATGAAAGCTCTGAATTTGTTGAGATGGATTTGCTCACAAGCAGCCCTGTGGAAGGTGCAGGATATATCCTTCAGCGATGGAACCCCGATAGTAACATGTTCTTAAATATGGATACTTTGATTACATCAGATGAAAGAATCATGTTCCTGGATGATAACCCATTGGCATCAAACCGTTCTGAGAGATATCGTGTTCAGGTCCTGGATGAATGTATGATGGTTGCTTTCAGAAGTGCTCAGGTTCAAACTATTTATGCATCTGTAAATTCCATATCTGAAGAAGAAAACCTTATTGAATGGAATTTATATGACGGATGGGAACATGGGGTTCTTGAATATCTTGTAACCCGAAAACTTTTCGGGATGACAGATTTTGAGGTTATAGACCGGGTGGGTGCGTTAACCGGTTCATATACAGATAATTTGTCGAGCATCAGTGAGATTGAAAGATTATCAAATATAGAATATCGCGTTATTGCTATTGAAATGCAAACAGAACAGTTTGACCTAACCGAATCAGTTTTGTCGAATATTGCCATTCTTGAAAGAGAGCTGGAACTTTTTATTCCCAATGCATTTAAACCGCAAAGCGCCATTGCTGAAAACCGCATTTTCAAACCCAGCTTTATTTTTACTTCACCCTACTCTTACAATATGAGCATCTATAACCGATGGGGTGAACGTATTTTCTCTACTGATGACTATACCAGGGGATGGGATGGAAGAATTAATGGAAACGAAGCTCCTGCAGGAGTTTATTCTTATGTAATTAAGTATTCCGATTATTCAGGGAAGAGCTATGAAAAACCGGGTACGTTGGTTTTGGTCAGATGAATTCCCTTTTTAAAACAATATTGATTTCTTTCATTTACAGGTACTTTGAAAGCATTTGATTTTAGCATTTTTTAGAGGCGGTATGCGTAAAATTTCATACTTTTGCACCTTAAATTTAATACCGTAAAAACCAATGGAAAACCATACATCAAAAATTATCGGTGAAGGTCTTACATACGATGATGTTCTCTTGTTGCCTGCTTACTCTGAAGTATTGCCACGTGATGTAAAACTGGATACTCTTTTTTCAAGAAATATCTCTCTTAAGATTCCAGTAGTTTCGGCCGCCATGGATACTGTTACAGAATCTCGTATGGCCATTGCCATTGCTCAGGAAGGTGGTATTGGGGTTCTTCATAAAAACATGACCATAGAAGAACAAGCTATAAAAGTAAGAAAAGTAAAAAGGTCAGAAAATGGAATGATCATCGATCCGGTTACCCTTCACGAAGATGCTTTGGTAGGCGATGCATTGCAGATAATGAAAGAATATGGCATTGGAGGTATTCCTGTTACAAATGCAAAAAATAAACTTGTAGGTATTATTACAAACAGAGACCTGCGTTTCGAAAAGGAAGTTACAAAGCCCATTAGCAAAGTGATGACACGTGAAAATCTGATCACTACATCCGAGTTTGTTGATTTTTCTGATGCTGAAAAAATACTTCAGGAATTTAAAATAGAGAAATTACCTGTGGTAGATAAAGATTTTCACCTGGTTGGGCTCATAACATACAGAGATATATTAAAGATTAAAGAACGTCCAAATGCCTGTAAAGATAGCAGAGGTCGTTTGCGTGTAGCAGCTGCGGTGGGGGTAACAAGCGATACGCTTGAAAGAGTAGATGCCCTGGTTCAGGCGGGAGTTGATTGTGTTGTTGTTGACACTGCTCATGGCCATTCAAAGGGTGTTCTGGATATGACACGCACCATTAAGCAACTACACCCTGAGCTGGATGTTGTTGTAGGTAATATTGCTACAGCTGAAGCTGCCAGAGATCTTATAAAAGCAGGTGCTGACGCAATAAAAGTAGGTATTGGTCCTGGTTCCATTTGTACAACCCGTATAGTTGCAGGTGTGGGTGTTCCTCAGCTAACAGCCATATACGAAGTTGCTAATGCTATAAAAGGAAGTGGTATTCCTATCATTGCCGATGGAGGTATCAGACATACCGGAGACATTGTAAAAGCTATTGCTGCAGGGGCATCATCAATTATGGCAGGTTCGCAGTTCGCCGGGGTTGAAGAAGCTCCGGGTGAAACAATTATTTACGAAGGAAGAAAATATAAAACCTATCGGGGAATGGGTTCTATTGAAGCTATGCAATCAGGTTCAAAAGACCGCTATTTTCAGGATGTAGAAGATGATGTTAAAAAACTCGTCCCTGAAGGTATAGTTGGTCGTGTTCCTTATAAAGGAACTTTATCAGAAGTTATTCACCAGATGGTTGGAGGACTTAGGGCCGGAATGGGCTATTGCGGTGCTGCTGATATATCAAAACTTCAGGAAGCCAGATTTATCAGGATTACTAATGCGGGAATAATAGAAAGCCATGTACATGATGTACAGATAACCCGTGAATCTCCTAACTATTCAAGATAAAAACTTAGTTAACTTTAAACGGATAAGAAAAATATGAAAAATCTGAATCTGATAAATGGGTTGTCCGGAATAATCATTTTTACAGTCCTGCTGGGTTTTAAGTCATTTGCCGGTATAACTTCTGATGATCCAGTGTTATTAAAGGTCAATGACCGTGAAATTACTGTTTCAGAATTTGAATATGTTTATTCAAAAAACAATCTAAATCCCCAGGTAATGGATCCCCGGTCAGTGGAAGAATATCTTGAATTATTTATTAATTTCAATCTTAAGGTATATGAAGCCATTCAGCTTGGACTTGATACCCATGAAACCTTTATCAATGAACTTGCCGGGTATCGACAGCAACTGGCTCAGCCTTATCTTAATGATCAGGAAGTTACCGATCATTTATTGGAAGAAGCAATTGAACGCTTGCAATGGGATGTAAGGGCATCGCATATATTGATATATGTTGAAGAGCACGCGGATCCTGCAGATACTTTGAAAGCATGGAGTAAAATCATGAATATCAGAGAAAGAATTTTGGGTGGTGAGAGTTTTTCAGCTCTTGCTGTTGAGTACTCCGATGACCCATCAGCTAAAGGCCAGCCTGCAACCGCCAGCCGGCCTGCAATGAGAGGTAACTCTGGTGATCTTGGGTATTTTTCTGTACTGGATATGGTATATCCCTTCGAAAATGCAGTTTATAACACACCGGTAAATGAAATTTCAATGCCGGTACGAACCAATTTTGGCTATCATATTATTAAAGTTGCAGATAAATTGCCCGCTATGGGAAGAGCAACTGTTGCACATATTATGGTTAATGTTGCTGCAGATGCTCCCGAAGAAAACCAGCAACAGGCAAAATCCAAGATTGATGAAATTTACCAGAAAGTTTTGGATGGTGAAGATTTTGGTAGCCTTGCAGAAAGATTCTCCGATGATAAGGCATCGGGCAGAAGAGGTGGAGAGCTCCCTGCTTTTACTTCAACCAGGATGGTACCCGAATTTATCAAAGCAATAGCCGACCTTGATGAACCCGGGCAGATTTCTGAACCCGTAAGAACACAATTCGGCTGGCACTTAATCAAGCTCAGGAATAAATCTCTACCTTCTGATGATGAAGTGATTGTTGATCTTAAAAACAGAATTACCAGGGATAATAGGGCGAAATTGAGCCAGAACGTAGTATTGCAACGGATAAAAAATGAGAACAACTTCAATGAATACAACCAGAACCTTGAAATATTTTTCGAAAAAGTTGATGATAGCATTTTTCAGGGCAGATGGGATAAAAGTGTAATAGATGGCAATAATGAGTTGCTTTTCTCATTTGCAGATAATTATTTTACCCAGCAGAATTTTGCAAATTATCTTGCAAACGTTCAGTCAATGAGAACTCCCGAGTCATTAAAAAATTACATTAATACAATGTATTTGAATTTCCGTAATCAGAGCCTTCTGGAATATGAAGAAAGTCAGCTTGAAGATAAGTATCCTGAATTCAGGCGAATTATGAAAGAATATCATGATGGCATATTGTTATTTGAACTTACTGATCAGAAGGTCTGGAGCAAAGCTATGCAGGATACAATTGGATTAAGGGAATTTTTCCAAAACAATATTGAAAATTATATGTGGAATGATCGTTTTGATGCTGAAATCTACACTTTTAACTCCGAAAGGGTGGCAAAATCAGGTAGAAGACAAATCCGAAGAGCACAGCGACGGAATATTTCACACGAAGAACTTATGAATGAATTTAACTCATCTTCTCAACTTGAAGTTTCCTCAGAAAAAGGACTAATGGAAAAAAAACAGAATCCTTTACTCTCCAAAATAAGCAAACGCCAGGGCGTTTCCAATGTTATCAAACATGGAAATAATTATGCAGTTGTGAGAGTAAATGAGTTTTTGCCATCTCAACCCAAAAAAATGAATGAAGTGCGTGGCCTTGTTATTGCCGATTATCAGAATTATCTGGAGGAAAAATGGGTTGAAGAATTACGCAGCAAATATGAATATTCTGTCAATCCTGAAGCTATTGAATTATTGCTTGGTAATTAATTGAATTTATACCATCATTGAAAAAAAATCGTTTTCTCTTTTAGCACTAATTGTATTTGATGCAAAAATTTATTGTCATATTTATTATTTTTTTATCAGGCTTTTTAGGAGCATGTTCTTTGTTTAATGGTAAAAATGCTGATGAAAGAGTTGCAAGAGTTAATAATAAATACCTTTACAAGTCAGAACTGCAAGGAATAATAGCCCCAGGCACCAATGCAGCAGATAGTGCAGTAATTATAAAAAGGTATATAGATAACTGGGTGCGGCAACAAGTGTATCTGGCCGAAGCAGAGAAAAATATATCTGCCGACAATCAGGAATTCAACAGGAAAGTTGAAAACTACAGAAACTCACTTATCATATTTTCTTATGAAAATCAGTACATAAGAGATAACCTTGATACAGTTATTACTCCGGAGTTAATGGCTGAATACTATGAAAAACATCAGGATGAATTCAAATTGAGAGAACATATTGTTCAGGTTAGATTTATTAAACTTCCGCTAGATGCTCCAAATGTAAATACAGTTAGAAGACTCATAAGGTCTGAAAGCGAACAGGATTTCATTGCTCTTGAAGATTATTGTATAAACCATGCTGCCAGTTATTTTATTGACAGCAACTCATGGTTTATTTTTTCTGATATCCTCAGAGATATGCCTATAAATCCACAAAATACAGAGGCTTTTTTACGAAACAACAGTTTTTTGGAAAGAACTGATGACTTTTACCGCTATTTTCTTTTTATTAAAGATTACCGACTCGAAGGGAGTGCATCACCCATGGCTTTTCAAAGTGATAACATTAAAGCAATTATTCTCAATCATAGAAAACAGAAACTAATTAACGAATTCCGACATGAACTTTTCAAGAATGCTTCTATAAATGGCAGTTTTGAAATCTATTAATGCATTATAATTCAACAGATTCATACTGAAAATTAAAAATAAACTCCTTATAAATAATGAAAAAACTTAAATCGGCTTTTTTTGTCACATTATTCATTCTTAATCTTTTTTCTCAAGTCTATGCCCAGGAAAAAGTTGTTATCGATCGGGTAGTTGCAGTTGTTGGCAATAGTGCTATTCTTAAATCGGATTTATTCAATCAGCAAAGACAACTTGAATCGCAAGGCATTACTTTTGGCCCCAATCCTGAGTGCGATTTACTTGACGAAATGCTTTATCAGAAACTTCTTTTCAACCAGGCAGTTATCGATAGTATAGAAGTCTCAGACCAGCAGGTAGAACAAATCCTTGACAGACGTCTTCGATTTTTTATCCAGCAAATTGGTTCGCGTGAGGAACTTGAAGCATATTACGGAAAAACCATTGAAGAACTCAAAGATGAATTCCGGCCTCTCATAAGAGAACAGGAGTTGAGTCAGATGATGGAATCCCAGATTACTCGTAACATTAGAGTTACCCCATCGGAAGTACGCAGTTTTTTTAATAGTTTGCATCCTGATAGTATCCCTACCGTAGAAAGTGAAACTGAGTTGGCCCACATTGTAATTGAGCCACCGGTAGAACCGGAGGAGATTGCCGAAACCAGAAGACGCCTCAATGAAATCAGAGAAAGAATACTGCAGGGTGAAAGTTTTAGCACTATGGCAATTTTATACTCCGAAGATCCTGGTTCTGCCAGAAGAGGAGGTGAACTAGGTTTTTATGGCAGAGGAGAACTATATCCTGAGTTCGAAGCTACAGCATTTGGCCTCAGACCCGGAGAAATTTCTGAAATTATTGAAACACAAGCAGGATATCATATTATCCAGATGATAGAAAGACGAGGAGATCAAATCAATGTAAGGCATATTCTTATGCAACCCAAGATATCACCTTTGCAACTTAGTAAAGCAAGAAATAAACTTGACAGCATAAGAAGGTTAATATTAAATGAAGAGCTTACTTTTGCCGAAGCTGCCAGAAAATTTTCGGATGATCCAAGTAAGATTAGCGGGGGGATTAAGATCAATCCTTTTACAAATACCACACGTTTTAAAAATGATGAAATAGATCAGAATTTGTTTTTTGTAATTGACAGGCTCGAAAAGGGTGAAATTTCAAGTCCGGTTCCGATGATGACCGAGGATGGAAAGCAGGCTTTTAGAATTGTTAAAGTGAACAACCGTATCGATGCGCATGTTGCTTCTCTGGATGGAGACTATGATTTTATTCAGCAACTGGCTCTTAACAGGAAAAGAATGAAGGCAGTGCAGGAATGGATAAAAAGAAGGATCGGGAACACTTACATTTTAATTAATGAAAATTATCTGAACTGTAATTTTTCCATCCCCTGGACAGAAAGAGTTGCTCAGGCACCCAAATAATCTTAACCTGTAAATTACATTTTATGGAATTCAAATCAGATGTGGAAGCACTTGATGCTTTTGCTGCTCAATATAAAAAACTCAGAGAAGAAATTGGAAAGGTAATTATCGGGCAGGATGATGTAATAAGGAAAGTAATTATTTCTATTTTTAGCCGGGGTCATTGTTTGCTTGTTGGTGTTCCTGGTCTTGCAAAAACATTGCTGGTAAATACTATTGCACAAACGTTGGGGCTGAAATACAACCGTATTCAGTTTACACCAGATCTTATGCCATCTGATATAATTGGTACTGAAATTCTGGATGAATCAAGAAACTTTCGATTTATTGAAGGACCGGTTTTTGCAAATGTTATTCTGGCTGATGAGATCAACAGAACTCCACCCAAAACTCAGTCTGCACTTCTTGAGGCAATGCAGGAGAAATCGGTAACTGCTGCAGGTATAACATATAAACTGGATGATCCTTTCTTTGTTCTGGCAACTCAAAATCCTATTGAACAGGAAGGTACTTATCCCTTACCGGAGGCTCAACTCGACAGATTTATGTTTAATGTTTGGCTTGACTATCCCGGTTTTGAAGAAGAAGTGAAAGTGGTAAAAACTACTACTGCAGATATTCAAAATAATTTGGAAGTTATTCTAAATGCGCAGGAAATAATTTTCTTTCAGAAACTGATTAGAAAAATTCCTGTTCCTGATAATGTTATTGAATATGCTGTAAGGCTTGCATCAAGAACCAGACCCACATCACCCGAGGCTCATCCTTTGGCTAAAGAGTATATCAGTTGGGGTGCTGGCCCAAGAGCATCACAATATCTCATACTGGGAGCAAAATGTAATGCGGCAATTAATGGAAAATATTCTCCTGATATAGAAGATGTAAATTCTATTGCCCATGATGTGCTCAGACATAGAGTTGTGCGAAATTACAAAGCAGAAGCCGAAGGAGTAAGTATTGAAAATATTGTTGAAAAGCTCTCCGAATAGAAACTTTATCCAGTATTTCAACGTAATTAGATAATTAGAAAATGTTGATAAAAAAGCATCCTTTTTATGATGTTTTTTTACTTAGATTTTGTATCTTTGTATCCCTTTTGCAATAACGATTGTAAAGTATAAAATCAACTTTTTTAGGTTCATTTAAAATGTTAGATTTTTTTCAATGTGAAAATGCTGACAAACAGCAAACTACGACAAGATCTGGGATTTTTCTCAAAAAAAACCCTTGTCAAATAGAAAAAGGTTTTTACCTTTGCACTCCCCAAACGCGGGGACCTGTTCCTGAAGGGGACGGGTTAGATAAAGCGAAAGAAATAGTTCTTTGAAGATATTTGATATTGACAATTTAAAGCGAGCGAGTACCCGGTTAATTTACTTTAGAGTATGATTGATCGAATTACAAGATTTAAGTTGGGCAGGGATGCCTGACGAAGATT
>SKSE01000170.1 GCA_007118135.1 Bacteroidales bacterium
AATTTCCTTTTGGAAGAAAAAAAGAAATACACTATTTACCCGCCAGGGCCAAGGATTTTTGCGGCCTTTAACCATACACCCTTTCATAAGGTTAAAGTGGTTATCCTGGGGCAGGATCCCTACCATGGTCCCGGGCAGGCTCATGGGTTGTGCTTTTCAGTTCCGATGGGAGTTCAGCAGCCCCCTTCACTGAAAAACATCTTCATCGAATTGAAGAGCGATCTTAATAATCCTATCCCAAAACATGGTAATCTGGAAAAATGGGCCGATCAGGGAGTTTTGCTGCTCAATGCAACACTGACCGTAAGGGCCAACCAGGCTGGTTCGCATCAGAAAAGAGGTTGGGAAACATTTACTGACAGGGTAATTGAGATCCTTTCGGCCGAAAGAAAAAATCTGGTTTTTCTGCTGTGGGGAAATTACGCCATACAGAAATCTGCTCTTATTGACCCAGACAAACATCTGATACTGAAGTCGGTTCATCCATCGCCCCTTTCAGCGTCACGTGGTTTTTTCGGATGTCGGCATTTTTCCAAAACCAACAGTTATCTTCAGCAAAACAATATTGAACCCATAAACTGGAACTTAAATTCTGCCTGACCCATCATGCAAAGCCACTCAATCAAAGGCTGTCTGTTTATATTTTTACTGTGGTATTTGTTTATATTTCCTATCACAGTACAATCAAGTCGTTACTTACCCGAAAGTAATTTAATTGAACGGTATGAGTTTCCCATTTCAGAGTATTCAACTGATTCTGTTTTAAGCTTTGCAAGAAAAAGACTAAGTGAACTTCATAAGTCAGGGTTTCTGAAGGCTGAAAAAGAAAGTTTTACCACCGATTCAAACAATCACAATCTTATTATAAACAGAGGACCGGAGTTTTATTACCAGTTGAGTTCATCCATTGAACCTGAGCTATTACAAAGACTTGGAATTGGCAGGTATTTTAATGATAAACCGGTTAGTTTTTCTGATTTTGAAACTATCTACAAAACCATTTTCAATCATTTTGAGAATAATGGATACCCCTTTGCCCGTTTACAAAAAACTGAAATACAGTTTACCGACAGCATAATCAAAACCATGCTCGTTCTTGAAAGAATGGAATACATGGTTTTTGATACACTTAGCCGTGGAGGCAATGTGCAGATCAGTCGTTTTTTTCTGGAGAACCATCTTGGCATTATTCCGGGTCAACCCTACAGTGAAAAGCTTGTTCAACAGGCCGGTAACCGCCTTCAGGAACTTGATTTTGCAGGACTAAGTTCACCTTTGCAATTAACTTTTTCGCCGGGCAAAGCACGTTTACACCTGCCCCTGCAAAAAATACGGGCAAATCGATTTGATGGAGTTGCAGGGTTGTCGGGCGCACAAAATGATGAACAATCTCTTCAGATCACAGGAATTCTAAATCTTTACCTCTCCAATACCTTTGGTATGGGAGAATTTCTGGATTTATCATGGAGAGCACTCGGACAAGGAACCCAGATACTTGATCTGAAAGGAGAATACCCCTACTCTTTCCGGTTACCGGTAAACACAGGTATTGAGTTTGGTCTTCACAGACAGGATACTTCATGGCTGCAGATCAGGACAATACCTTCCTTAAGATTCAAGACTTCCCCTACCATTTCGTGGGGAGCATTTATGGATTATACCCGTTCAAGTCTTATAAGCACAAGACAGTATGAAAATATTTCCATACCCCCGAGAAATCTTGATTTTACAAGCAGACTCTACGGCATTGAGTTTAATAAAAGGACACTTGCTTTTCGGCAAAACCTATTGCAAAGGGGGCATCTCATAAATATTTCCGCAGCCGCAGGAAACCGTGAAATCATAAAAAACAGCAATTTGCCCGAGATCATTTATGAAGAAATGGAATTAAAAAGCTTGCAAATCAATATTAAGGCAAGTGCTAAGTTCAGATTTAACGTTTCAGACCGAAGTACTCTATCCATAGACAACCGCAGTGCATGGCTTAATGGGCAAAACCTGCCCGAGAATCAACTCTATCGCCTGGGGGGCTTCCAAACCCTTAAGGGATTTGATGAGTTTTCCATGCTTGCTTCAGCTTACTTTACATCCAATCTGGAATACCGGTTTTTCACCGGTCAAATGAGTTTCTTTAGTGTGTTTATTAATGGCGGATGGTACGAACAGAAAGCCGGTACTCAATATATCAATGATTTTCCTGTGGGGCTGGGAACAGGAATAAACCTTGAAACCCAGGCAGGAATACTTGCACTTTATTTTGCAGTGGGAAGACAAAATCAGGTTCCGTTTGAGTTTCGTAACGCCAAAATACATGTTGGTTATATAAGTACATTTTAGAATAACCCATAATTAAAAAATAAATACAAGTTATTGGCTTAAAAAGAACATCAAAATGTATCTTTGCATTTGTAATTGTTGAAAAAATCAGATCAGTATTCTCGTCAAATTCAGTCATTTAAAAGTATGTATATTCGGAGAATTTTAGTTTTACTTGCCATACTGAGTCTGTTTTCAACATGCAGGCCATTAAAACGGCCGGTAAATGTAAACTTCGCCCATTTATACAATTCTGATCTTAATGTCGTTCAGCCTGAATATTCAATTTTCCACCATCGCACCGACAGCACAAAACTTACCTTGTACATTAACCCGGATGAGTTGCTTTACATCCGCGATGCCACAGAAGATTTTTTTACATCCCGGTTTCAACTGAGCTGGTATTTATTTGAGAGTTTCGACAGCAGAAACCTTGCTGACAGTGCAAGAGTCAGATTTACTGATACTCTAACTATTGATCCTAAACCATTCCTTGAAAGGACTGTCAAATTCGCTACGCTGCCGGGAACAAGATATACCCTCTTTACTGAATTTGAAGACCTTAACAGAAGAACCCGGCATCAGGATGCAATAACCCTGGAAAAATCGCATCCTTATACGTCCCAGTTCTTTGTATTTTCTGAAAATAAAAATTCACAGATTACTGCTCCATTTTTCTTACCCTTGCAAAAGAATTTTGGAATTACCTATGCTGAAGCGCTTAATTTCGAGCTGAGTGCGCATGTTTATCCAACTCATGATATCATACCTGCTCCGCCTTTTGTAATTCATGACAGCCAGATCATCCACATTCCTGAGATGATTGCCGACACAAGCTTTGTTCTTGATTTCAGAGATGGAAGATCTTCACTCTTTACCCATCGTAAAGGTTTGTATTATTTTCATGAAAAAGAAAATCCGGAGCTTGGGTTTGTAGTTCAGGCATTTCATGAAGGATTTCCCAACGTTTCAGGTTCTGATGATGTGCTCAGATCTCTCAGGTATATAACATCGGCTGGTGAGTACCGGCAATTATTCAATTATAATGATCCGGAATTTGCCATGGAAAGATTCTGGAACCGTAGCGCCGGAAACCCTGACCGGGCCCGCGAACTCATAAACCGATATTACAACCGGGTAAACAATGCAAATATTCTTTTTACTTCCTTTGTTCCGGGCTGGCAAACCGACAGGGGAATGATCTACATCATTTTTGGCCCTCCCCATTCGGTCTTTAAGACTGAAAATACAGAAACCTGGCGCTATACTGAAGGAATGAATGTACCCTCAGCCACCTTTACATTTAATCGTATTATCAATAAATATTCATCAAATCATTATGTACTCGAAAGAGACCCTACTTACAGAAGTACGTGGAATCACGCCGTAAGTATCTGGAGGCGGTAAATTAAAAATTAAGTTCTATCAATATTTTAAACTCGTAAAATTTGGAAAACTACATATTTGGCATACACCCCATCATTGAAGCCCTGGAAGAAGGAAAAGAACCGGAAAAGATATTCATCCAGAAAGGATTATCCGGAAATAATTTTCAGAAGCTGTTTCAAATCATCCGTGAAAGAAATATTCCCTTTCAGATGGTTCCGGTAGAAAAGCTTAACCGCATTACTCGCAAAAACCACCAGGGAGTTATTGCCCAGATTGCCTTGATCAGCTACCATAAGCTCGATATGCTTATCCCTACTATTTACGAAAAGGGAGAAACACCTTTGCTGGTGGTGCTGGACAAAATTACCGATGTCCGCAATATGGGTGCCATTGCCCGTTCAGCTGAGTGTGCAGGTGCCCATGCAATCATTCTTTCAGAAAAAGGAAGTGCCCCCGTTAATGCCGATGCCATAAAAACTTCCGCAGGAGCCTTATCCCGTATTCCGGTTTGTCGTGAGCGGGAAATCCTTGAAAGTCTGGCATTTATCAAAGAAAGCGGGATAACAATAGCTGCCTGCACCGAAAAAGCACAACATACCATTTATGAAACAGCACTTACCGGCCCGCTGGCAATTATAATGGGTTCAGAAGAAAAAGGGATTTCAAAAGCATGTATAACCATGTCAGATTTTGTGATGGCTATTCCACAAAAAGGAAAAACTGCTTCTTTGAATGTTTCAGTGGCAACGGGTATCGTGCTTTTCGAAGCATTACGGCAACGTGAGTTCATGGGTAATAAATTCTAATATACCACAAAACCAGTAATAAAGACAATTATGACAGAAGTTGGCATTTTCATTCCATGTTTTATTGACCAGGTTTACCCCCAGACGGGCATGAATATGGTCAGAATTCTGAAAAAGATCGGAGTAAAAGTTCGGTACAATCCCGAACAGACCTGTTGCGGACAAATTGCCTTCAACAGTGGTTACTGGGACGAGGCAAAATGTGTTGCTGAAAAATTCATTCGCGATTTTATGAACTACAAACAGGTAGTAGGTCCTTCGGCATCATGTGTGGCTATGGTAAGAAATTATTACCCGGGAATGTTCGATAATTCAGTATTGCATAACGAAAACCGTCAGCTTCGCAAAAAGATTTTTGAGCTTTCCGACTACCTGGTTAATGTTTTAAAAGTTGAAGACGTGGGTGCCAGCTTTAATGCCAAAGCAACCATACACGATTCATGTGCTGCACTAAGAGAATACGGGCTTAAAGACGAGGCACGCAGGTTATTGTCAAATGTAAAGGGCCTTGAGATGATTGAAATGGAAGAAACGGATGTTTGCTGTGGTTTTGGCGGTACTTTTTCAGTGAAGCATGAATCCATAGCCACTGCAATGGCCGAGCAAAAAGTGGAAAATGCAGTAAAAACCGGAGCTGAATATATTATTTCAACTGAATCATCCTGCCTGATGCATCTCCAGGGTTACATCAGCCGCAATAATATTCCATTAAAGGTTATGCATATTGCAGATGTTCTTGTAAAAGATGAATAACCGTTTTTCCTGAAATATCTCCACAACAGACTTAATAAATTACTTCTGCTAATGAAAACTGTTTTTTCAAGAACCACAATCACAGGTTTGGTTTTTATTCTCTTATTGTTAAAAGTCTCAACTCAACAGGCCTATGGCCAGACCGAGGTTGATGAGCGGGCTGTAATCAGTTTTGATAAAGGACTGGGATTTTTTGATCCTGATTCGGTGTTCGGTC
>SKSE01000255.1 GCA_007118135.1 Bacteroidales bacterium
GATGCCGTGGTTGCTTGTAATATGATTGCCGAAATGACCGCATGGCACATTGAAAATGGCAAAACTCCCTGGCAGATGCTTAAGCAGATTTATGCTGAATATGGTTTCTTTAAGGAAGAACTCATTTCCTTAACCAAATCAGGAAAGAAAGGCGCGGAAGAGATTAAAGAAATGATGGCAGGTTTCAGAGAAAAACCGCCAAAATCATTGGGTGGCAAGAAAGTGGTAAAAACAATGGATTATCAAACCTCCATTGAAAAAGATCTGGAAACAGGGAAAACAACGGCTATTGATTTACCCAAATCCAATGTGCTTCAATTTCTGACAGAAGGCGGTAATCTCATTTCCGCAAGACCCTCGGGTACTGAGCCGAAAATCAAATTTTACATCAGCGTAAATACAAATCTTGATACCCCTGGAAATTATTACGAAAAAGAAAAGGAGCTGAAAGAGCTCATTCAGGCGATTAAAAAAGATTTGGGTTGATTCAAAATCAAAGCTTTTTTTGTTTGATTACGAAGATTGAAAACACCTTTAGCTTTTGTTAGTATTTTTGAAATGATCAGGTTTTGATAATCTTGCTAACTTTACGTTTAATACCTACGTTAAAAAACCGGCAAATGAGATTAATAAACCTGATCATTGTTATTTTAATTTTAGGTTCTGCTTGTAATCGCAAGCCCCGTGAAGTTATTATTATTGACCCGAATAACACAGCAAGGCAGGTTGCTGTTGAAACAGATTCTGTTTACAATCCCCTGAAGGTTGCAGTAGCTGCAATACTTTCTCCAAAAGAAACCTATGAGTCTTACGAAGAAATCTTCAGATTTATCTCGGATGAAATGGGTTACCCCATAGAGTTTCATCAAAGAAAAACCTATGCTGAAATTAATCAGATGCTTGAAGATGAACTTCTTGATTTTGCATTTATTTGTACAGGTGCCTATATTGAACTGGATGAATCAAAAGGTGTGGAACTTTTGGCTGTACCTGTAAGTGGAGGCAGAACTGAATATAATGCTTACATTATAGTTTCAGAAGCATTTGCTGCTGAAGATTTTGAGGATTTGAGAGGCAGCCGGTTTGCATTTACTGATCCTTTGTCAAATACAGGCTATTTTTATGCCTTACACCGGTTAAATGAGCTAAATGAAACACCTGAGAGCTTCTTTGAATCCACAATGTTTTCATATGCCCATGATATCTCTATTCAGCTTGTCTCGAAGGGAGTGGTAGATGCGGCTACTGTAAATCAATTGATTTTCGATTACCTTAAGGCATTTCAACCCGAAAGGATTGAAGGTGTGAGAGTTATTGAAGTATCATCCGGTTATGGTAATCCACCTGTTGTTGTTTCACAACGATTAAAAGGTGAGAAAAGAGAACAACTTAAACAATTATTCATCTCTATGCATACTGTTAATGAAGCAAAAGCAATTTTAGATGGTTTATTAATAGACCGTTTTATTGAAGGAGATGATGAGAATTACAATTCTGCAAGGGCAATGAAAAAAGAGCTACAAGATTAATCGCTTTTTTATGATTCAGATCTCGTTAAAAAGCAAAGGGAACGGAAAAGTAAGAATCCCGCTTTTCTGGAAATTTACCATTGGGATGGTAGTGGTTGTAGTGTTATTCGGCAGTATTAATGTGGCACTAGTGCATCGGATAATATTTTCTTCACTTGAGGATGAACTTCGGGAAAAGGGTGTTTTTATGTCACAGATCATTTCACAGCGGGCTATAAACTATATCCTGTTTGATGAAATGGTAGCTCTTAATGTCTTACTCGATGAAGTTAAAGCAGCTGATGAAAGCATAGAGTATATTCTTGTTTGCGATCCTGATTGTCAGATTAAAGCTCATACATTTGACGGATTAGTTCCTGAAGGGTTGGATAAGGTGCATGAACGGCAATTTAAGGATAACGTGATTTCTGCTCACGTACAATTTAAAGGCAGCGATAAGCTTATTCGGGACATTTCTATTCCATTGCTCGAAGGTAGCATTGGTTTTTTGAGAGTAGGACTCACAGAAGACAACATCGCCAGGACACTGGACAAAGCCACCCAAACCCTTTTGGGTATGATTTTGATTTTAGTAGTAATTAGTCTTGCCGGTACTTTTATTTTTTCATACCTGGTCACCAGTCCGGTTAAAGACATAAGTAATATTGCCGATAACCTGGATATGCAATCCATTCGCGAGAAAAAAGTAATGTTTGCATCACGCTATCCCAGGCGGGTTGAAAAAGTGATGGGATTACTTCCCGGTGATGAAATTGACATACTTGTATCCAGGTTCAACGATATGGTTGATCGTTTACAAAAGGCTTATGACGAGATCGAGAATGCTCAGAAAAAGCTTATCCAGTCTGAAAAACTCGCATCAATAGGAACTTTGGCATCCGGAGTTGCTCATGAGGTTAATAACCCATTGGCAGGAATTATGCATTGTATATCAAGGATAAAGAAATATCCCGAAAAGAAAGACGAAGCTGAGAAGTATCTTGAACTAATGGAGGAGGCCGCCAGGAAAATGGAAAGTGTTGTGAAAAATCTGTTGGATTTTGCAAGACAACCCGACTATCAAAAAGAAGATATCGATCCCAAAGAAGCTCTGAAAAATGCATTGTCGCTGGCAAAACACCGGCTGGAAAAAGAGAGAATTGAAGTTGCCCTCAACTCATGTCCGCACGACATTTTAATTACAGGTAATAAAAATCAACTTGAACAGGTATTTCTTAACCTTATCATTAACAGCATTGATGCGATTACAGAGCGAAAAGATCAAAGCAATAAATTTTCAGGAGAGATACAGGTAAGCTGCGGGTTAATGGAAAGTAATGATAAAAAGTTCCGGATTCAGATTAAAGATAATGGGAAAGGCATTCCCAATGAAAATCTGAATAAAATTTACGATCCGTTTTTTACAACCAAATCACCGGGAAAGGGTACAGGGCTGGGTCTTTCGGTGAGTATGAATATTATCAGGGATCATGAAGGTGATATGGATGTGAAAAGTGAAAACAATTCAGGTACAATTGTTACTATTATCTTACCGGTAAAATCAATACAAACGGCATGAAGATTTTTTTAGCTGAAGATGAACGTATATTAAGGGTTAGCCTGGCCGATGAGCTCAGGGATACCGGTCACCAGGTTTTTGAGTTTGCTGAAGCATCAGGGGTTTTGCAAAAGCTGGCTGAGGAAACTCCTGATCTGTTGATTACCGACATTCGTATGCCGGGTATTGATGGGCTTGAACTGCTGGAAAAGGTCAAGCAGCTATCCCCTGACACAGTGGTCGTGGTTATGACAGCTTTCGCTTCAGTAGACACTGCCATAAAAGCACTCAAACTGGGTGCGTACGACTATCTTGCCAAACCTTTTAGAAATGAGGAAATCCTTCATTTAACAGAAAGAGTAGCCGAACTGCGCGATATCAAAAACGATAATCAGCGTTTGCAGTTGCAGATAAGTGAACAGTTTGATTTTTCGAGTTTTGCCGGAGAAAGCGACGCTGTTATGAAGATTTTCGAAACTGTTAAATCGGTAGCGCATTCCAATGCGTCTGTTCTTATAACTGGTGAAACCGGAACCGGCAAAGAGATGCTGGCCAATATTATACATTACAACAGCAATCGTTCAAAAAAGCCTTTTGTAAAAGTTAGCTGTGCTATACTAGCCCGTGAGGTATTTGAAAGTGAGCTTTTCGGTCATGAAAAAGGAGCTTTTACAGGGGCAGAAAAATCACGGAAAGGCCGGTTTGAAATGGCCGACAAAGGAACCATTTACCTTGATGATATTGATGATGTACCCCTGGAGTTGCAGGTGAAGTTGTTGCGTGTATTGCAGGAACAGGAAGTTGAACCCGTGGGAACTACACAGGCTGTAAAAGTTGATGTCAGAGTTGTCGCATCAACAAAGTATGATTTAAAACAACTGATAGGGCAGGGGAAGTTCCGCGATGACCTTTACTACCGGTTGAACGTAATACCTATACACGTTCCCCCGCTTAGGGACAGGAAAGATGACATCAGAATACTTGTGAAAAGGTTTCTTCAGGAGTTCTCACAAGGCAGATCATTACAAATCAATCCAGATGCACTGGGTATTCTTGAAAATTATAAATGGCCCGGCAATGTGCGTGAATTAAGAAACCTGATGGAAAGACTGGTACTTACTACCACTGGAAACCAGATTACACCGGAAGATATTCCAGCCGAGTTTATCAAGCCTGATGTTTCCGAAACTAACCTTGAACACAGTGATCAGTGGAATCTGGAAGAAATAATGGCCAGTACTGAAATCAAACTTATTCAAGCTGCAATGGTAAGAAGCGGTGGGAATAAAACCAAAGCTGCCCGCCTTTTGAATATTCCTCTCTCAACTTTTCGCACCAAAGCAGAAAAACATGGCCTGGATTTAAGCTAAAAATCATTAAAATTATTTTTATTTAGTCTTAATAAGCTGCGGAATTTCGCATTAATTTGCGGTATTCCGCAGCTTTTTTTGATGTATTTCCGCAATCGGGCACCGATTTGCAATTTTATGAAATTCTTATTAACTTCATAATAAGCGTATTGCCAGCGCTAAAAAAGAAATCGGCCTTTTTGTGCTTAAATACGGTATAACACTTGCCAATAAAAGAGCCGACGAAAAATAACAAAATGTTTAACCCATTTGAAAATAAAAAATCGATGAATTCAATTTTAAAAATTAATATTATGCGTTTCAATAATAATCTGTTTTCGTTACTTCTTGTAACTTTTTTCTTATTCAGTTCCGCAGTTTTAACTGCCCAGAATGGTTTTCAACTAAGCTCCACCCAGGAGTTTAAAGTGTCAGGAACATCCACGTTGCATGACTGGGATATGGTTTCTGAAGGAGCCCGCGGCCAGGCAACCATAGTGGTTGAAAATGGCGAAATCAAGGAAATTCAGAATCTTCGTGTTGATTTGCCGGTAAAGTCACTAAAAAGTGGTAATAACAGGATGGATCGCACTGCTTACAGTGCTATTGATGCTGACAAGCATGATTATGTGCGCTTCGAGTTAACAGGTGTTCGTAATATTACCTCACAGCAGGTATTGGCAACCGGTAATCTTACCGTTGCAGGAACAACCCGTCCGGTAACCCTTCGCACCAATTACACAGTTAATGGCAATTCTGTTCAGTTTTCCGGAGCTCACAATATAAAATTCAGTCAGTTTGATGTTGATCCCCCAACTGCATTGCTTGGAACGGTAAGAACCGGTGATGACCTTAAGATCGCATTTGACGCAAACTTTAATCCTTCATCAAGAGCAAAGTAACCCTGTTGTTACAAGCCTGATGATCATTTATTAATTTCTAAATAATCAATAATAATTTTCTAATAACATGAATATGAGAAAAATTCTAATTGTCAGTGTTTTAGTTGCGGGAATGATTGCCCCTTCA
>SKSE01000142.1 GCA_007118135.1 Bacteroidales bacterium
AAACCTGTAATAATAGTTAGTGCCGATAACAGTCCCGGGCCATATGGAGATTCTCAATTCGTGAACTCAATAATCTGGGGCAACTACGAAGACTTCATGACCGCCGATCTTATCACCTGGGTTGATTCTTCCTTTTGCACCATAGCCAATAGAGACGCCCGAACCTTGATGGGGCAATCTATGGGAGCAATGGGGGCTTTCAGGTACGGTATCCTTCACAAAGACAAATACAGGGCACTGGCAGCCCATGCCGGCTGCGTTGACTTCTTTGATCCGGATTGGTTTGAAAGAGTGCTTAGACGTTTGCACGAGGAAAATAAGCCTAAACCCCCATACTATTACGATTACGATTATGAAAAACCAAGTATAACAGGGCTTTTTCTGAAATGGTCCGCAGCATATTCCCCCAACCTAAATAGCCCACAGGAGTATATAAATCCTCGAATTGTAGAGTTTCTTTTTGATGAAAACGGAGTGCCAATAGATTCCATTATCAACAAATGGAGGAAATACAACATTGCGGACTTAGTTGAGCAGCTCTTGCCTTCCGATAGTGTTGGAATATTTTTCGGTTGTGGCAGCCAGGACTATGTGAGAGTTTATCAAATGAATCTTAGGCTGAAAACTAAATTGGAAGACCTTGGCCTTCCCTATGAATTTTACAATCATGACGGGAACCACAGCATGCCAAAGGGTTTTATGGAACAAGGACTCATTTTTCTTGATTCTCAAATGAGCATGCCTCAGAAACAATAAGACCCGACTCACATAAGACAATAAAATATGTAAAACTGGTATCAGCAAATTCTTATCGAATTTCAAAAGAAATTCATGGTTGATTTTATGATCTTTTCAAGCCAAATACATGTAATACAACATGAGAATTGCTCTGCTTTTTAATGAAAATCTGAAAAGAAATTATAACAGCTATTGCAACCGATACCCCATTTCTTACAGGTCAGTTTTTATAAAATGGAATGAGTGCACATTATTTTATTTCAAGGACATGCTACTTAAAAATCAATTGTGTAAACTCGGTCAGATAATCCCTCCAGTTTGACCAGGTATGACCTCCTTCACTTTCGACATAGGTGTATTTAATGTCAAGTTCATCCAACCTTTTACGAAAATGCACACTGCCTTCGTACAGAAAGTCTGTTTTTCCCATGGCAATCCAATACAATTTGTACCCGTCCTCACTTTGTTTCTTTAGGGTTTCTTCAAAGTTTTCGTAAACTTTTGATGCGACATCTTGGCTGGGCAATATTGCAGCCGAAAATAATCCGATATAATCAAAGGTATTGGGGTAATATCTGGAAATATGCAATGAATGAAATCCGCCCATTGATAACCCTGCAATAGCCCGTTGCGATTTTTCGGGTTTGACACGATAATTGCTTTCGACAAATTGAATCACATCGGGAAATGAACTTTCAAAAGTGCCATCCATCGTGTTGGGCAGCCTCATGGTGGGTTTAATCAATCCAAGGCTTGATTCACCGGGGGCGGCTTCCTGTGCCGCATTGCCATTTGTCATTACCACAATCATGGGCTGAGCTTTGCCCTGAGCAATCAAATTGTCAAGTATTTGGGCGGTTCGCCCGAGGGATATCCAGGCTTCTTCGTCACCCCCCATTCCGTGAAGAAGATACAAAACAGGATAATCATTATTGCTGGCTTCATATCCGGCTGGAGTATATATGGTGATTCTGCGATCCATACCCAGGGTAGGAGATTTGTACCAACGGCGGGCAACAGTACCATGCGGAACATTATTTACTGAATACAAATCACCTTTTCCTCCCCCTGTAATAAAAATATTAAACATAGACGACACATCCCTTATCAGATAAACATTGCCCGGATCGTTGCATCTTACTCCATCTACCTGAAACCAGTATGAATAAAGCTCAGAAGGCACTGGATCAGTTGTATGAGTCCAAACTCCATTCTCTCCTTTGGTCAACAATGCAGATCCGGGTATCCATCCTTCTGCCGGCAACCAGTCACCAAAAACCTTTACTTCGCTTGCTTTGGGGGCATGAAGCCTGAATGTAACCCTGTTATCAGGGCCGACTTCAGGAGAAACGATCTCATCACTACCCCAAAGGGCCTGTTGTCCGAACGAGAAGGAACAGACCATTAATAATCCGGAAAGTAAAATTGCTGCAATTGACCTTTTTGAATCCATATATGACAAGATTAGGTTTATTATTTCATTTACTGTATTTTGTTTGATAATCAGGGTTAAATATAGAGATTCTTTGAAACACAAAGGAGTATTAATCAAAATAAATCGATTTTAGGAGATGTATAATTTTTTTTGGCCTATAAATCAATTCAATGAATATTGTTCTCCCGCTTGTCATCAGTATGCCACCGCTTATCATATCCGGCATAAAAATCTTGATTATATTATTGAATAATATCCGGTTTTACCTTGTGCTCTTTCAAACAATTGTTACATTTACGATCGGAAAACAAAAGAACTCACCATGGAACCAAAACGCATCTTTGACCTGCCTGACAGGTTTCTAAGCCTATACCCCAATGCAGATGTTTTTGCTGCAAAAACCGACGGACAATGGATTAAATACACCGCACAGGATTATTACAATTTTGCACAGTGGTTTGCCCTGGGTCTCCTGGAGATGGGATTTCAAAAAGGGGATAAAATTGCCAGTGTAACCAACAATCGTCCCGAATGGAATTTCATTGACGTGGGTATGACCATGATCGGGGTGATTCATGTGCCGGTGTATACATCTTTGAGTTGCGATGAATACCAATATGTATTGGAGCACTCCGATGCCAGGATGGTCATCATGTCCGACCATAAATTCTATGAAAACATAAAACCTGTTTGCGATAAGATAGAAAAGGTGGAATGGGTTTATACTTTCAACAAAACCGATCAGTCAAAACACTGGATGGAGGTGGTTGAAAAAGGCAAACAATGCCAACCCGGCACCATTGAAAAACTGGAAGAGATCAAAAAATCCATCAATCCCACCGATCCTGCGGTGCTCATCTACACATCGGGCACAACCGGCACTTCAAAAGGAGTGCTGCTTTCACATGATAACCTGGTGAGCAATTTTATATCCGCCGCAGAAGTATTTAAACTGGGCCCTGATGACCGGTATCTGAATATATTGCCTCTTTGCCATGTGGGCGGACGAATGGGGAACTACCAAACCCAATATTCAGGTGCATGTATTTACTATGCCGAGAATATGGGCACCATTGCGGTTAACCTGAAAGAGATCAGGGCAACGGGTTTTGATGCTGTACCACGCATACTCGAAAAGGTTTTCGATAACGTGATGGCCAAAGGAAGAAGCCTGACCGGGGTTAAGAAAGCACTCTTTTTCTGGGCTGTCAACCTTGGGCTCAGGTATAAGCCTTTCGGTGAAAACGGATGGTTTTATGAATTAAAATTAAAGTTAGCGGATAAACTGATTTTCAGCAAATGGCGGGATGCCCTGGGTGGAGGTGTACGACTGGTGGGATGCGGAGGTGCCAGTTTGCAGCCACGGCTCGAAAGGATTTTCTGGGCTGCAGGCATTAAAATTCTCAACATGTACGGTCTTACAGAAACTTCTCCTGTCATTACCATAAATCGCCAGGAGAAATCACTTTGCAAACATGGTACGGTGGGTGCACTTATTGACGGCGTGGAAGTGAAGATCAAGGAGGATGGTGAAATTCTTACCCGGGGACGGAATTTAATGATCGGTTATTATAAGAATGAAGCACTTACCCAATCGGTAATTGATGATGAGGGCTGGTTTCATACCGGCGATGTGGGCAGCTGGGTAGATGGCAAGTTTCTCAGCATTACCGACAGGATCAAAGAGATATTCAAGCTATCCAGCGGCAAGTTTGTGGCTCCCCAGCTCATCGAAAACAAGCTGAAAGAATCACCATTTATCGATAATGCCATGGTAGTGGGCGAACACCAGAAGTTTGCCAGCGCACTGGTTATTCCCGACTTCAAATATCTGAAGGAATGGTGCGAAGGGCACCAGGTTTCTGTCCCCCAAACCCACCTTGAACTCATCTCCCTGCCAGAAGTAAAACAGGTAATGAACAACGAGATAAACAAGTTGAACAAATCACTCTCAGAACCTGAAAGGATTTTGCGGTTCAGGTTGCTGCCAGATGAATGGACTCCCACAACGGGCGAATTATCTGCCACCCTTAAGTTGAAACGAAAAGTGCTGGAATCGCAGTACAAGGAAGTGCTTGAGGAAATTTACAGGAAATAATCAGGGTGCAAATTCATTTCTTAAACAGAAAGGTACGCAAATGAAGGTTATTAAAGTAAACAGCCGCAGAGACAGAAAGGCTTTTCATGATGTTGCACGCATCATTTATAAGGACGATGATACGTGGGTTTGCCCGCTTGATAAAGAGATTGAATCCATTTTCGAACCCGGCAGGAATGTATTTTTCGAGCATGGCGAAGCCACTCGATGGCTCCTCTATGATGATAAGGACCAGCTAATCGGCAGGGTGGCAGCATTTATTGATCGCAATACGGCATACAAACAGGACCAGCCCACCGGGGGAATGGGTTTTTTTGAGTGCATCAATAACAAACAGGCTGCATTCCTCCTTTTTGATACAGCCAGGGATTGGTTGAAGAGCAAAGGAATGGAAGCCATGGAGGGTCCCATAAATTTTGGCGAGACCGATAAATACTGGGGGCTTCTAGTGGATGGGTTCACGCATCCCTCCTACGAAATTGCCTATAATCACCCCTACTACCAGGTGTTATTTGAATCCTATGGCTTTCAAACCTACTACAAACAGGAAGGCTTTCACCTGGATGTTACCAAAGAACTTCCCCCCAGGTTTAAAAAGATTGCAGAAAGGATTGCGGCAAAACCCGATTACAGTTTCAAACATTTTGAATGGAAAAATGCTGATCAGTTTGGCGAAGATTTTTGTAAAGTTTTCAATACCGCATGGGCTACATTCAAGGAAAATTTCAAACCGCTTGAAACAGCATACATAAAAAAGACCCTGAAAAAAGCCAGGGCCATCATCGACGAAGAGTTTATCTGGATTGCCTATAACAAGGGTGAGCCCATTGCCATTTACCTGATGTACCCTGATGTGAACCAGATCCTGAAAAAACTCAATGGAAAACTGAACCTGGTTTCCATGTTAAAATTTCTTTACCTGAAAAAGAAAAAAACCATGACCCGGGCCCGTGGTGTGCTTATGGGGGTAGTACCCCAGTTCCAGGGGATGGGGGTAGAATCAGGGATCATTCTCAAAATTGCAGAAGTAATGGCACGGAAACCGCATTATACAGAAATTGAATTTTCATGGGTAGCCGATTTCAATCCCAAAATGCGTAAGATTTTTATGGCAGTGGAAAGTGTCCCGGCAAAACATTATATAACATACCGTTACCTTTTCGATCGCAACAAACCGTTTAAAAGGTATCCCATTCCGGAACTATAAAATAGATTGAATTTATAAACTTTGAAATTATCGAACCCGAATCAGTGTCATTTGGTTAAAATTGAACGCAGATTACACAGATGCTCTGCAGCGCGGATTTTCACTGATTAAATCTATTTAATCATGGAAAATCAGCGTTACATTCATTAACGAAAAAACTTTAAACCCCAAACTTTTATGAACTACGATATAATCATTATTGGTGCAGGCCTGGGAGGCCTTACTGCCGGTGCAAAGCTGGCCAAACAAGGGAAAAAGGTTCTTCTGATCGAACAGCACGACCGCCCCGGGGGATGTGCCACCACTTTCACCCGCAAGGATTTCACCTTTGAGGTTGGGTTGCATGAAATGGACGGACCCGGCCCGAGAGATTTGAAAGTAAAAATATTCAGGGACCTGGGACTAAATGAAAAAGTTACCTTGCTTGATGTTCCGGAATTTTATCGTTTTGTGAACGAAAGCTATGATGTAGTTGTACCCCATGATCCGGAAGAAGCAACGGCCAGACTTACCGCGCTGTTTCCGAACGATGAAGATGGGATAAAAACCTATTTCCATTATTTGCTGAACTCGCGGAAAATTCTGGCTGAAGAGAATTTAGATCCAGGCAAAAGCCTGGGAGAATTTCTCGATGAACATATCCGCAATGATGATCTCAAATTGATCCTGCTGGGAAATCTCGGTTATTTTCACGATGATCCTTATTCCATTTCACTCATTTATTACATGGTTGCCCAGGGTAGTTATTACGGCGGGAAGGCCAGTTTTGTAAAAGGCGGATCGCAGAAACTTTCCAACGCTCTTGCAGAGGTGATAGAGGAAAATGGCGGAACCGTTAAACTAAACCATCTTGCTACTGAAATCCTTTTTGAAGGGGACCGGCCTGCAGGTGTCCGGTATGAAAATGCAAAAGGAAAAACAAAAGAAGAATATATAGCCCATGCGGGTGAAATCATCGTAAACGCTTCGGTTCCGGCACTGGCTGGAAAACTGCTTCCCGAATATCACGGGAAGAATCTTTCAGATAAAATGAAGGGGTTAAAACCCGGCGCTTCACTGCTTACCGTATATTTCGGTTTTCGTAAGCCCTTGAAAGATATTGGCAATACCTGGTATTCCACTTTTATTTTTGATCCCGCCATAAAAAGCCAGAAAGATATTTTACCAAACAACCATTCGGGATTTGAAACCCGTGGTTTTACACTGGTTGACTACAGCCAGGTTGAATCAGACCTTGCCCCCGACGGAAAAGGAGTTGGTGCAGTGTGCTGCATCGATTATGCTTCCGACTGGGAAAACCTGGAACGGGAGACTTACCTGAAGAAAAAGGATCATGTGGCAGAAACCATAATTGGCCGCTGTGATAAGCTTATCCCCGGATTTCGCGATGCCGTTGAATATGCTGAGGTGGGAACCCCTCTAACCGTTAAAAGATATACCCTCAACCCGGAAGGTGCTGTATACGGCTTTGCACAAAATCCCGGAAAACCTATGGATTATCTCTCTGCATTGCCCGAAAATATTTACATTGCTTCGGCCTGGGGAAAATTCGGCGGGGGCTTCTCCGGCTCCATCTACAGCGGCTATATGACCGCAATGGATATCTTAAGAAAAAGGGCCACCTGATTCAGGCAGCCCTTACATTCTCTTTTCAAAACCTGAAAAGAAGATATTTTTTCTGAACTTTTTTATTATTCCAAAGGCAGTAGTACAGTGTCAATCACATGAATAATTCCATTAGATGCGGAAATATTAGCTGCAACAATATTAATATTTTGACCAGCAATGTCAGTAATTACTCCGCTTGAGTTTACTGTAAATGATGCCCCCAATAAAGTAGTAATCGAACGTGGGCGAACAGGAGGTACTACACTGTTGGCAGCCCTGCGGCCTTCAACTACGTGGTAGAAGAGTACGTCGCGAACCAGTAATGCAGGAAAGTCAGTAATTCCATCAAATCCAAATGCACTATAAAGCGCTTCAAAAGCTTCATTTGTTGGAGCAAATACGGTAAACTGGTCAGTTCCGTTAAGGAAAAGATCCACCAAACCGGTTTCCAACTCTCCGTCAACATAAATCAAAGCACCTACCAACTCATCAAATCCGGCTGCAATAGCTATTTCAGCAATGGATTGATCTCCGGGTTTTGGGGAACGGTTACCTCTTTTAAGTTCACCTGTCTCATCAGATGCCGCGCTCAGGCTTTCGGTCTTCAGAGTCTTTTCAGCCATAAAGGCTTCTTCTTTATCACAAGCAACAAAGATGAATGCTGCAGCAGTTAAGATTGCAATTTTTGTGGCAAAACCACGTCCAATAGTTCTAAAAATGTTCTTTTTCATAAGGCAATTGAGTTTTAAGTTAATAATGCACAAAGAACGCTGACTGGTTTTATTTTGTTTAACCTTTTTTCTATTTAGTTAAACAATATAGCTTTTATTAACTTATGCCCTTGAAAAATATTATTCTTGAACCCTTGAATTGGTGAGTAGTTTGATTAGAAAATAATATAAAATAAAAAACCACTAACGTTTAAAGTAGTGTTAGTGGTAAAATCTTGCTCCCCCTCCAGGACTTGAACCCCTCTGATTAATCCCGTACATACGGGACTCTAACCAACTGATCTATTACCCCATCAAACTTACACCCGGTAATAAGCTTTTCGATAAGCTTCCTGTTCTTCTGCCTTTTAATAAATCGCTCAATCTTTAATACTTCTCCCCTGCCTGCGCCACATTCATAAACCGCCATAATTTTCCAGGGTCTATGTTTGGAAGTAAAGGTTATGCGCTCTGAAGTATTATGTTCAAGCAACCGTTGGTTTACATCGTCTGTATGACCAACATAATACTTGTCAGACTTTTCGGAGTATAAAATGTAGATAAAGTACATAAAAAAACCACTAACGCTTAAGGTAGTGTTAGTGGTAAAATCTTGCTCCCCCTCCAGGACTTGAACCTGGGACCCTCTGATTAACAGTCAGATGCTCTAACCAACTGAGCTAAGGAGGAGTATGACTTTTAAGAGCGTTTTCGTATTTCGAGTTGCAAAATTAGTAATTTTTTAATACTCAAAAAACTTTTTTGTTTTTTTTTCGTATTCTCCATTATTAACAGGCTTTCCAAAAAATAATTTTTAACGTGAATCCCTGTTTTTTAGCTCCAAACATTCATTATTTTTGTAGCTTTAAAATCGAGCCTTTATGACCGGATTGATCCCTGAAAAATACCTGAATATCCTTAATACCTTTAAACCAGATTGGTTGCTCCTCAGTGGTTACCAACTCTACGTCTTTCTGTTTTTAGTGATTTTTCTTTCCGGGGTTTCACAAAACAAAAAGGGCAACTACCTTTTCAATCCTTCTCCGATTCACTCTTCATCTCATGCGGGATATTTCAGCATTTTCTATTCTGAGGAAGAGATTGAATATCTTGATAACCGTATCACCCATTTACTTATTGAGCAAAACTTCAATGGCAATGTGCTTATTGCACGCTATGGCACTATGATTTATGAGCGTTCTTTTGGCTTTTCACACTTCAACAGAGCCGAGCCCATGAACATTGAAACTACTTTTCAGCTTGCCAGTATATCCAAAACCTTTACCGGAACAGCCATCCTTCTTTTGCAACAGGAAGGATTACTTAATGTGAATGATTCGGTTAAGCAGCATATTCCTGAATTTCCCTACGATAATATTACCATCCGCCACTTGCTGAACCATACATCGGGCTTGCAAAACTACATGTGGCTGGTAGAAAGGTTCTGGCGCAGGGGTTCACTGCCAAACAATGAAGATGTGCTGCAGTTGTTTATCAATCACCGGCGCCCCCTGAACTTCAGCCCTGGTCATCGTTTTGAATACTCCAACACCGGCTATGTATTCCTTGCATTGATTATTGAGAGGGTTTCGGGTCAAAGTTATGCAGAATATATTCACCAGCATATTTTCGAGCCCCTCGAGATGAACCGGTCTTTCGTTTACGATCTGCATAACACTCCTGAAATTGAAAACAGGGCTTATGGATTCCGTCAATGGCGGGGAAGCAATATTATTATTCCAGATGATAAACTCGACGGCCCGCTGGGCGACAAAGGCATTTTTTCAACCGTAGGTGATCTTTTTAAATGGGATCAGGCACTTTACCGCAGCGCACTGCTACCATCCGACTTATGGAAACAAGCCTTCGAACATGGCCGGCTCAACAACGACTCTACCGTAAATTATGGGTTCGGCTGGCGCCTGCAGGATTATCTCGGTAAGAGAATCGTTCACCACCCCGGTCGCTGGCATGGTTTCCGCACAAGCTTTAAAAGATTCATTGACGACCACACCACTTTGATTCTGCTCAGCAACAACAACCGGAATATTGCCCATATTATTGAAGGAATTCAGGACATTTTGTATTACGATGAAAAAGAAATCTGGATGGCAAGCAAGCAAATGGAACCCCTAGAATCAGAAATGGAAGAATTTGAATCTTACCCATCACCGGAATTGGAACCCTGACTCTCTGTCTTTTATAATTATTTACCCTTATAATAACTTGCTTTTCACTATTTTTGCCAACGAATAAAAATCCGGTTTGCCGTACCTAAAAAACTCTGTTCATGCAAGTGAAAATCGTTAACAAATCCAATAATCCCATTCCTGCATACGAAACCATTTATTCAGCGGGTATGGATTTGCGTGCCTTTTGTGATCAACCCATAGTACTTAACCCGTTGGAGCGAGCCCTAATTCCCACAGGTTTATTTATTGAACTATCTGCCGGTTACGAAGCGCAGGTTAGGCCGCGAAGCGGACTGGCAGCAAAGCACGGTATTACCGTTCTTAACTCACCCGGCACTATCGATGCAGATTACCGGGGTGAAGTAAAAGTGATATTGGTAAACCTATCCAAAGACGCCTTTACCATTCATTCGGGAGATCGCATTGCACAAATGATAATATCAAAACACGAAAGAGCTGAACTGCTGCTTACCGATGTACTTAACGAAACCTCGCGCGGTGCAGGTGGATTTGGCCATACAGGTGTTAAATAATATTTACAGGTTCCATTGCGTTAAAAAAGGATTCCAAAGCAAAACCCAGGATATATGGATCTTATTGTCCAAATAACCGGGATGTGAACCCGTAACTGTCCGCACACAATAACAACCACAAAATCACTCCTGGTGCTGGCAGGTAAAGATTTCGTAACTTTATAGTTTTAATAGCAATTTATGATACCCTTACCCCGAATAATATTTTCTGTAGTTCTCCTTTCAGGACTGTTTTTTACGGCTTGCTCAAGCCAGCAAAGAATTACCGAAGAAGAAGCCCCGGCAGAACTTCCTGCCCCTGTAAGCCAGATAAGACAGCTGGAAAGCTCAGCATTGCTTATTGATGGTTCAAAGCAAAAAATGCTGGGGAATTTCACCAATGCTATTGTGCTTTATGCGGAAGCACTGGAAAGAGACCCACTGAACTCAGCAGCCGCCTATGAGCTTGCCAAGCTTCATGCACAACAGGGACATATAAGAGATGCCGAGAACTTCATCAAACATTCCATCAGGGTTGAACCCGAAAATATTTATTACCAGTTGCTACTGGCCGATATTTATTTCCTGCAGCAAAAAAATGAAGAGGGTTTAAAAGTTCAGCGCGAGCTGGCAAACCGGCGACCCAATGACCTTAACATACAAATCAGTTTGCTCAGCACTCTGCTGTATACAGGAAAATACGAAGAATCCATTACCGTTATTGATCACATTGAAACCATCAGCGGTTTTAACAATGAGCTTTCCATGCAAAAGCAGCAAATCCTTATGGAAATGGGCGAAACCGAAAGAGCCATCGAAGAAGCTGAAAGACTCGTGTCGTTTTTTCCCAATGAACCTGTTTACATAGAAGTACTGGCTGAACTGTATTCTCAAACGGGAAAAGCCGAAAAAGCTTACGAATTATACCACCGGATACTTGAAGTGCAGCCCGATAATGCAATGGCACGTTTACTCCTTGCCGACTATTATCGAAATGCGGGAGATGAAGAAAGGTCTTTCCAGGAACTGAAAAAAGCTTTTCAGAGTGAAAAGTTCACCGTCGAAGGAAAAGCACGAATACTTTTTTCCTACTATTACCTCAGCGAAGAAGATTCTGTGTATCTGCAGCAAGCTTACGAACTCATTGATATTTTGCTGGAGATGCATCCTGATGACCACGAAGCCAATGCTATTTACGGTGATTTCCTTTACAGGGAAGAAAGACTGGAAGAAGCCCGGGAATACTTCTATCGCGCGGCACAAATCGAACCTTCAGAGTTAAGATTCTGGCAGCAAACCCTTATCATTGACTCCAGGCTTAATAATTATGAAAATTTGCTGAAAGCCTCTGAAGAATCACTTGAATATTTTTTCGAACAGCCCGTATTGTTTTTCTTCAACGGTCTGGCCCATTTTCATTTGAAGAATTATGAAGATGCAGTAAGTGCATTCCGTTATGGCAGAGATCTTACTCTTTCAGATCCCGAATTTCAGATTGAATTTCTGACACTACTGGGCGATTCTTACCATCGTCTGGATAATCACGACGCATCTGATCGCGCATACCAGGAAGCATTAATCCTGGATCCCGACAACTCCATTGCTCTCAATAATTACAGCTATTATTTGTCGCTGCGTGGTATAAAACTTGACGAAGCGAAGGAAATGTCGGCACGCTCCCTTGAAATAGAGCCCGATAACGCTGCCTATCTTGATACCTTTGGGTGGATAAATTACAAAATGGGAAATTACCAGGAAGCGAAAAAATGGATTTGGAAATCTTTGGAGAATTCTGAAAAACCCAGTCCTACTGTGCTCGAGCATTACGGTGATGTACTTTACAAACTGGGGGAAAAGGAAGAAGCACTTGAATACTGGCAAAAAGCCCTCAAGGCAAAAGCTGAAGATGATTTCGACAGAGGTTCAGATTTCCTTGAAAAAAAGGTAAGAGATCAGAAACTATACGAATAAAATGGCACTGTAAACGTTATAACTTGAAATCAAGGAAAATCAATTGTATCTCGGAATGATTTTCATGATATTCCGTTAACAGTAAAAATTTCAACCCATGAACATGAAAAAAAATAATTCCATTTCCCTAATAAGAAACTTTATTATCATTCTGCTTATTGGATTGGCAGGATGTAAGAGTCCGGGAATACTTGCCCCTGAAAGAACTCCGGTTATTAGTGCCGACAGAGTAATTCGTGGCATTGAGCAAAACCAACCTGAATTTGAATGGATGAGTACCCGTTTTTCGGGAAATGTAGTTTGGGAAAACAGTTCACAAAACATAAGTGGCTCCATGCGAATTCAAAGAGATAAAGCTATCTATGTTTCCATAGCACCCATTTTGGGTATTGAAGTAGCCAGAGCACTTATTACCCCTGACAGTGTAAAAATTGTAAACCGGCTTGAATCAAGTTACTATCTGGGTGATATAAGTTTACTTAACCGCATGTTTAATACCGATATTGATTTTTATATGCTCCAGGCTCTTTTCATGGGAAATGATTTCCCTCATTTCCGTAATGACCAGTTCAGTCTCAGGCAGGAAGGTGAATTGCTGAGACTTCACGCAGCACGCCGTATGCGAAACGGTGGAGTGGGAAGCCCAATTAACCAGGCCATAATGGTAGAACCTGAGCACATGCGCATTCGCACCAATATCATTTTGGAGGAAAACTCAGGCAGGGCCTTAAGGGCCGATTATAAAGGCTGGGAAAACGTCAGTGGACGCTGGATTCCATCTGAACTGGCAATTATGTTTTCTGATGATGTAAGTGTATCAAATTTAAACATGAATTATAACCGTACTACTCTCAATGAGCCACAGCGTATGCAGTTCAATATTCCTGCAAGATACACACCCATATACCTGACTGATTAATATACATCAAAACAGAATATGAAGAGATTTCCTGAGATACTCCTGAATGATGCTGTGAAAGTAATATCGGTTCTTCTTATTCTGTTCCTTTTACAGGATATTGGCATCATGGCCCAGGACAGGAGTGAACTTGAGCGCAACAAGCGCCGGATTGAGCAGGAGATTACCCTAATCAACCAAATGCTCCAGGAAACCCGGTCAACGGCTGAGCTTAACGTCAATCAGTTAGTTATCATCAATAACCGAATCAATTCCCGGGAAAATCTCATACGAACCATAAATAATGAAATATCGGTAATAAACCGTCGCATCCGCAACATAAATCAGGAGCTTGAAGAATTGCGCCAGGAATTGGAGGAATTGCGCGAATCCTATGCCCGGATGATTTACTATGCCTGGAAAAACCGAAATGCCTACCAGCGTATCATGTTCATTTTTGCAAGCCGCGATTTCAACCAGGCATATCTGAGAATGAGATACCTTCAGCAACTTACGAAACATCGCCAACTTCAGGCCGAAAAGATAGAAGAAACACAGGAAAGGCTGGGTGAAACCATTGCAGAACTTGAAATACAAAAACAGGATCAACAGCTGCTGCTTGCCGAACAACGCAAGGAGATGGAAAATCTGGAAAGAGAACGACAATCTCAAAACCGCAATGTGCAGCAATTGCGCCAGCAGGAAACAGAGTTAAGAAGACAACTGGAAGAACAGGAGCGTGCTGCACGACAATTACAACAAGCTATTGAACGTGTTATTGCCGAAGAACGAAGAAGAGCCGCCGAAGCAGCACGAGCCGAAGGCAGGGCTCCTGCCGATGCTTTCAGGCTTACACCAGAAGATCAAATCATTTCCGACAGGTTTGCCGACAACAAGGGTAAATTACCCTGGCCCCTGGAAAGAGGTATAATCACAGGGCACTTTGGCGAACAACCCCACCCAGTGCTTCCCAATATTAAAATTGCCAATAACGGTATCGACATTTCAACTACTGAAGGTAGCAGGGCAAGGGCTATTTTTGACGGCACGGTTACAAGAGTCTTCAGTATCCCCGGTGCGCATAACGTAGTTATAATCCGCCACGGAGAGTACCTTACTGTTTATGCCAACCTGGCTGAGGTTTATGTAGTTAACGGACAGAGTGTAAGTGCAAGACAGGAGATTGGATTGGTGGCTACTGACCAAAGAGAATCGCGCACTATGGTGCATTTGGAAGTTTGGCATGGAAACAATAAACTCAACCCCGCCGATTGGATTGCCCGTCAACAAT
Organism: Bacteroidales bacterium; assembly: GCA_007118135.1. GTDB lineage: Bacteria > Bacteroidota > Bacteroidia > Bacteroidales > UBA7960 > SKVR01. The sequence continues at coordinate 14,661 of SKSE01000142.1, forward strand.
AAAATAAAATGATCATCCCAAAATCAATTCTAACAATATTTTTATAACTTTGCCCAAATTACCCTTTAAAATAAATAATACCATGAATACAGCTTTCATTACTGCCATGATCGGCCCCCCGGAAATTATCATCATTGCTATTATCGTTTTATTACTTTTTGGTGGAAGAAAAATTCCTGAACTTATGCGTGGCCTGGGAAAAGGCATGAAGGAGTTTAAAAACGCCCAAAAAGATGATGAAAAAAAAGCTGCTGCTGAAAACAGTGAAGAAGAATAGCATCTTACTTCATAAGGTTTATGCCCGCTATAAATGCATTGTTTTTTTCTAAGTATTCTCTGCAAGAAAATCATGGTTTTCCTTATTGTTTAATTGCCGGATATTAGCAAATTTTGTATCTGTTAAATTTACATGTCCGTATACGCAATTAAAACCCTTTTCGTTTTTTTTCGTACACTTTTGTATGTTAAAATCAATTGTCAGTTATTAAACCCTAATTAAATCTTCTAATGTCAGGAAAACTTTTTGTTCAGGCCGGTATTGTATTGTTTATCAGTTTAACTATTAATTTCTCTGCCCGGGCAGAAGAAAATAAAAAGGATATTCCGGAACCCAGGGAAGAAAAAGTCTGGGAACTGGCTACTGACGACCCCATTGTTGCCATGCTTGACAGCCTGGCAATGCTTACCGTTTTCCGTAACCTGGAACGCAGGGCCGATACAACCGTTCAATTCGGAAAGTTTCCCTCCGGATTTGTACCCCAGTACGATGATTCAGTCTATAGTGCACGTATGGAAAGGCTTAATGCATATTCACCCATCGACTTTGTTTTCAATGCTTATGTAAAAACCTACATCAATCTGTATGCAAACCGTCGCAGGGACCTTACGGAAAGGGTAATGGGTCTGGCAGAACTGTATTTTCCTTTGTTTGAAGAGCAACTGGACAAATATAATCTGCCGCTTGAGCTGAAATATCTGGCAGTGATTGAATCGGCGCTGAACCCTGTAGCCCGTTCGCGCGTTGGTGCAACCGGTTTATGGCAGTTTATGTACGGAACCGGAAAGATGTATGGTCTGCAGGTAAACAGCCTGGTAGATGACCGCAGCGATATATACAAATCTACAGTAGCTGCCTGCGAACACTTTGTTGACCTTTACAAGATATATAACGACTGGAACCTGGTACTATGCGCCTATAATGCAGGTCCGGGTAATGTAAACCGCGCTATCAGGAGAGCAGGCGGAGTTAGAGATTTCTGGGCCATCCGTCATTTTCTACCCAGAGAAACACAAAATTATGTACCGGCATTCATGGCTGTTACTTATGTGATGGAACATTCGGAAGATCATAACCTGTTTCCAAATCCACCTATTTATTCGCATCTGGATGTGGACACACTGAAAGTTACACAACAGCTCAGTCTGAGAACCGTAAGCCAGTTTCTTGATATTCCCCTCGATCATCTGAGATATCTGAACCCAACATTCCGTCAGAATATCATTCCAAACAATCCTGACTCTCCCTATTTTTTAAGAATTCCCCGTGATTTTACCGGAGTTTTCATGGCCAATGCCGATACTATTTACAATCATAAAACACCCGAAGAGATCCGACAGGCCGAGTTGGCTGCACAGATGAGTGAAACCACTATTCACGTTGTGCGAAGTGGTGATGTTCTGGGCTCCATTGCCCGCAGATACGGAACCACTGTTGGCGAGATACAACGACTGAATAACCTAAGGGGCACACTCATAAGGCCGGGACAAAGACTCATTGTTCGGGCTCCTGCCCGACCGGCCATTAATGTGGCTTCCACAAATGCCAATACCCATGTGGTACGAAGGGGAGAAACTCTGGGTGTAATTGCAGGAAGATACCGAGTAACTGTCAATCAGCTGCAACAGTGGAACAACATTAGTGGCACTACCATTTATGCCGGACAAAACCTTATCGTACGGCAGCCGGAGGGTTTTACATCGCAGGAGCAAAGTGCAACAGAAGAACCGGAACCCGAAGAACTGGCTAATGATGAAGAACCTGAAGGTTTTATCTGGTATATCATTCAACAAGGCGACACACTGCAACAAATTGCCGAAAAACACGAAGACCTCACCATCGAAGATCTCAAAGAACTCAATGAGATTAAAACTTCCAGCCCATTGGTGCCAGGCCAACGGATTATCATCGGACTGGAAGAGGAAGAGTAATCTGATAATTTTCGCTAAATTTGAACTCTCAGGCAATAATTTGTTCTGAACCGGTGTTTTTTTTAGAAACCCTTTCAAAGTCAAAGAAATGCGTAAATTAACATTTTTATTCTTATCTCTGGTAGTGCTTTCATGCGCTACAACCGATCGCCCGCAAAAACCCTCTGCCACCGGAAGGTCAGGCGAATTACTGGTAATAATGCCTACGCCTCGCTGGGAAGGCACTGCTGGTGAGTATGTTAAAGATGCCTTTTTATCAGAGGTACCTATGCTTCCGCAACCTGAGCCAAATTTTAATATCATTCCGTTGGATGAGAAAGCCTTTGTTAAGCTTTTTGAAACCCACCGAAATATCTTTTTTATTGAATATGATCAGTCGCTGGAAAGAGGAAGAATTGAAGTAAGCCGAAATGTATGGGCCTATCCGCAACGTGTAATTAGGGTAAAAGTACCCGACGATGATATTCTGAAAAGAGTTCTTGAAAACAACCAGCAATCTTTTATTGATTTATACCTTGAAACAGAAAGGGAGCGCCTGATTAATGCATACCGACGTATGATTAACCACCAGGCTCGCAACCTGGTAAGAGAAGAAATGAATCTTGATATCATTGTTCCCGAAGGATACTTTGTGGCAAAAAATGAAGATAACTTTATCTGGCTGCGCCAAACCGG
>SKSE01000236.1 GCA_007118135.1 Bacteroidales bacterium
AATGTCCATTTGCCGGTATCGATTCCTTTTTGCCATAAAGGTTGGATTTTTTCCGGAATCATAGGTTTCATATTCTCCAGTTGAAAAAGTGAAAGTTGTGATAAAAAGCTTTCAAAAAACAGTAATTTTTTGCTTAAGAGTGCTTGCACCACCTGATTATTCAAAGCTTTTAAGAGTTCAGCATCAATAGCTTTTCTGGTAATTTGTTCTTTGAACCAGTTAACAAGAGGTAAAGTATCACCTGCATGCCCGGTATCAATGAGAAAAACATCCTTCTGTATGGTTTTGGAAAACAAAGGTAAATCAGGAAATGATATGCGTTTTTGAGCATCCATTCTGAACGGCTCCCCCAGCAAACTGCTCATGGGATCAAGACCAGATGAGCTTCCATGAAAATAAGACTCCATCAAAGCCAGTTGTTTTTTGATAAGGGATAGATTATTTGATATCTTTTCAGATATTAAAGGACCAGCTAACAAATAATGATAAAATAATGCTGCAATTATGGCTCCGCTACTTCCGGCACCATAGCCCTGTGGAATATTACTGTTGAAAAACATGCCTGATTCCAAATCCTCTTCAAATTTTTCCAGATCTAACCGAAAATGAAATTGGCTTTGGATATCAGGGTTTTTCAAATAGCTGAGAAGACCCTTCAACTGACTATTACTCTTTTTTCCGGTCTCAATTGCAGTACCTGAGCCTTCAGCGAAATCAAAAAAACCAGAAAACTTTTTAAGTGGGATTATAATGGCTTCCCCATCGAGAATTACAGAATATTCTCCAAACAACAGTACCTTGGCAAAAAAATGTTTTTTATCAGCACTTTTCATATTCATCAAGAAGTTTCTCCGGACCGTAACCTGTTTGGTCGTGAATAAACTCAATATGATTTACCGGTGAATCTCCAAGCATTTGAAGTACATCCTTCCGTGCTTCATCCGGGTATAACAGATGTAAATTTGCTCCGGCATCAAGAGTGAATGCCATAGGGATTCCCTTGCGTTGTCTTTCTGCTCTGATGTAATGCATCCAATCAACTGTATTTCCTTTCCAAAGCATCATTCCTCCTTCAGAAGCAAGCATAAGTGCATGAAGGCTTAATGCTTCATTTTCGGCAATTTTCTGAAAAAGTTTCCAGTCGCCCGATTTCAGAGCTTTAATGAGTTCCCTGAGATTTTGGTTAGCCTGTTCTATACGTCCCCTACGCCATGGGTGTCCTTCCATGAGTGTATGCCCGTCGCGGCTGCTGATTGCCTTGGGAGTCTTGTCAACCACAATAATAGTATCATGGAGTTTCAGGAAATCAGCATGTACATCAGGAACAACCACTGCATATTCATCAGAGGCATCTGCAAACTCCTCACTCTTACCCCACATAACCCATGGACCCATTACCGATCGCGAAGCACTGCCTGATCCCAATCGTGAAATATTACTTTGGAGCTGTAGGTTTTGAGTTTCATCATTTCTAACATGTCCGTCGATAGCCGACAAACACATAGCCAATGTGCTCATACCACTTGCAGAAGAAGCAATCCCGGCAGAATGCGGAAAATTATTGTGGCTTTCAACGCGTAGTCGTGTATAATTTAACCATGAAAAGAAATAGGATATTTTAGTAAACCACCGCTGAAGTTTTGCTTCTATTTCGGTAGATCTTTTCCCTTCAAAAATCACTTCAACAGAAAAATCAGCCCCTTTCTTAACTTCATATTCTACTGTAGTAAAACTCCGGCATTTATCCAAAGTCATACTTAACGAAGGATTCATGGGTATCTGATCGCCAGGCTCCTTACCCCAGTATTTTATTATTGCGATGTTGGACGGACTGCTGTAAGTAATTTTTCCTTTTATGCACATAACTAAACAAATGTTGGTTTTCTATTAATGGTGTCATTTCTCTGAAAAAGAATTCGCATTCACAAAATCTTTCCACAAAAATACTTTATCATAACCTTTTTTGCTAAAATAGTTTTTGACAAATTCAGCAGGTTGCTGACTTAAAGCCATGAAAAAATCGCCCCCCCAGGCTCCCAGCGATTTTACCTTACCGGGAAAATCTTTAAAAAGAATTCCGATGGGTTGTTTTTGAATCTGGCTTGCGATAAGTAGTTCGTGATCGTCAATAATTTTAAATGTCTCCGGCAAAGTTGATGCAGCCAGAAAACGCAGAATGAATTTATCAACTTCAGGCCAGACTGCATTATTATAATTGCTTTCAGTCTTTGCTATATTTCTTAAATGCCCTGCTGTTTCCTGCTTTTGTCCGGAATAGATAAAGAAGGTATTTTCAGGGAATAGAAATTCTGTCGGGATTTGCCATATCTCAGGTTCCGGAAGGGCACGACGATAGAGAAACCATTTTTCGGCAGTTGTACAGGCAATATCGGCTCCTGAACCTCCCATTAGTTGTTCATTTACAAGATAAGGGTTCACTTCCGCAAACCTGCAAAGTGATGAAATGGTGGCAGAACTGCTGCCTAATCCCCACTCGGGCGGGAAAAGATTTACAAAGTGAAGGCTCGCTCCTTTTTCTCTTAAGAAAGAAGGGTTCTGCTTTCTGATAAACAAAATCAGATCTTTTGCCCACTGTGGATTTCCGGTTCTGGCTTCTTTAATTTCAAGGGATTCTGATTCCAGGGTAAAATCTGCAAGAATATTTTGTCCAAAAGACCATTTCCAGTTGATTTCACGGGGCAAAGTATTCTTAATCTCCAGTTTTTGACCAGTTTTTAATGGCAGACAAATGGCATTGGTGCCATGCAGCACTGCATATTCTCCCATCAGGATAAGCTTGGCATGAGAAAAAAAGCTTTCCATAAATCAGACCTATTTAAGAGTGGAAACGAATTGCCGCACTGCGCTGACGCTTACGGTTTTATCACTGAAATACTGTTCAACCTTTGCATAATGCTCAGGGTTTACATTGAGTGAATTAAGAATATTGTGCAGATGCATTTTCATGTGTCCCTGCTGAATTCCTGTGGTTACCAGTGAAGCCATTGCGGCAAAATTATTGGCAAGCCCAACGGCAGCAGAAATTTTCATAAGAGTTTTTGCATCGGGTTCTCCAAGGATTTGAAGAGTTTTAGCAGCCAGAGGGTGCAGTTTCGTTAGTCCACCCACAGTTCCAAGAGCCATGGGAATATTAAGCTCAAGCGAAAAAATATCATTTTCGGGTTTTACATGGCTCAGGGCGCGATACTGCCCGTCTCTGGCGGCATAAGCATGACCGGCGGCTTCTACAGCCCTGAAATCATTTCCTGTGGCAAGCACAACCGCATCCACACCATTATAAATGCCTTTGTTATGGGTTACCGCTCTGGCTGTATCATGCCATGCAATATCGGCAGCCCATTGCATACGACGGGCAAACTTTTCGGGTGCCATATCCTTTGCCCAGGTGAGCTCTTTAACAGGAGCCTGAACCTGAAGCTTTACAATGCTTTCAGGAGTGTAGTTGGAGAGAATGGCCATGATAATTTCTACATCACCCTTTCCAATTTTGCGATGGATTAATTCAGGTAGTAATCGTCCTGTTTCTTCCAGTATGGAATTGATAAAATTTGCACCCATGCTATCCATGGTTTCAGCTTCGAGGTCCAGCTGATAGTATTCAGATGGCAAACCGGGAATCTGTTTAAGATGAATGCCTGTAATCCCCCCTCCCCTTTGCTCCATATTTTGGGTAAGATGCTTTACGCCAGACTTTATTTTCTGAGTCATTTCGTCCCAGTTTTTTTTCAGGGCTTCACCATCTCCATTGAAAGTAAAATGCAGTTGACCCTTTTTAATGGTACTGATATGCAAGGTGCGAAAACCGCCTCTTTGCGCCCAGAAAGAAGCCGCCTTGGATGCCGCAGCCACAACTGAACTTTCTTCAATCACCACAGGTACGTGATATATTGTGCCATCAATCATTACATTGGGCACAATGCCCCAGGGAAGATGGTAATTGGAAAGCGTATTTTCAGAAAAACTTTCGAATTTATCCTGACCAACCTTATCAGGCATGCGGAAAGTATTAAGGAATGCATCAAGATCCTTTTCGGAAATATTGTCCGAAAGCCATCTGACCTTTTCATCACGACTTAGTCGGGAAAAACCTTTTATGGTTGTTTGTTCACGCATCTAAATAAAAATCAAGTAACCAAAAAAAAAGTCGATAGTAAAAATTCGAAATCCGAAATCCGAACCGAGCCGAAGGCGAGCTCAGCGAAGCTAAATCCGAAACAATAAAGGATTAACGATTAAAGCACAACTCTTCAACTCTTCAACTCTTCAACTCTTCAACCTTTCAACTCTTCAACTTTTCAACTTATAAACTCCATTCCCGAATCGCTAATCGCTCTCGGGATTTCCGCTTCGCTCCAACAACCTACTATTCATTTATCCTTAAATAGGCATGCGCCATTTGTAATCCATCAATATGCGAACGGGCCCAGTCTCTCAGTGTTGAATAACTGTCGCGGGCATGTTTCAGAAAACCTGATGCCATACCGTAAACAGCAGGTATCGGACTGGTAGTTATGAAATAATAACCATCCAGGTAATTACGAATACCACCACTGATGATAAGCATTGGAGCTTTGCATTCCTGCCCCTGGACAATGAGTTTTTTTACATCTGCGAGCATATCTTCGGCGGTTTGACCCACATATACCATAGGTTCGAATAGTTCATGGTCGGTGGACGGCCGGCGCATCATCTCTACGCGGGCAAAGTTGGTACCTCCGAAGGCTGCAAACTCAATACCATCAAGGGGAAGTTTCATAAGTTCTCTCAAACTCTCACGTCCCATTCCCTGCCCAACTTCCTTTACCAGTATAGGCATATCAAGTTGTTTAATTACTTCTTTGATGATTTCCAGTGGTGGATATTTCAGACGGTCACCTTCGGGCTGAAACCATTCCTGCAAAGGGTTAACATGAATTACCAGTCCATCGGTACGTAAAAGGTTCATCATGTCGTTTATTTCGTTGAGTGTACCCTGCTCAACCATCTGTTCCAGTTGGGCGATACCAAGATTGGCCCAGAAAGGGTATTCATCACCGATAACATTACGCATGTCAAAATCAGGAAGGTGTTTTTCTGATTCGAGAAGGATCCTGCATGAGCCGAGTCCCATCCCAAGTCCAAATTCATTGGCTGCACTGGCCAGGTTGGTATTGATATGTCTTGCAATACCGCTACCACCGGTCATACTGGAAATCCATAAAGGCACCTTCATAATCTTGCCCGCCAGTTTTACCTGAGGCATTTCAGGCACCACATGTCCTGAAAGGAGTGGTTCATAAATAAAACGTGAATCCTTTTCAATGGTTCCTGTACGATTAGTTAGTGCAAGGTTGATATGATCTTTCTTGCGATCTTCCATAAT
>SKSE01000123.1 GCA_007118135.1 Bacteroidales bacterium
AACAGGAGCAACCGCGTCCGGACTGGGTGTAGGTACTTATTCTGTAACGGTTACTGATGCCAATGGTTGTACTGCCACCAATTCAGTTCCCATTAATGAAAACAATCCATTAATTATTTCGGGAACAACTGAAGATGCAACCTGTTTCGGTTCTTCTGATGGAAATATATTTGTTACAGTTACCGGAGGTACCGGACCGGGCACATATTCCTTTTTTTGGTCGGATGGTACTACTATTAAAGATAACCTTAATATACCTGCAGGGAACTATACTATTACTGTAACAGATGCCAGCTTCTGTACAGCTGAAGAGAGTTTCGTTGTTGGTCAACCAGATAGTATTATCGTTAACGAAACCATTACACCTGTTTCATGCAATGAAGGAGCCAACGGATCTATTTCTGTAAACGTTCAGGGAGGTACCCCACCCTATTCATATCTTTGGTCAACAGGAAGTACAGCTACATCAATCAGTGGTTTAATATCGGGCAACTATGAACTCGAAGTAACCGATGATAATGATTGTGTGGTTGAAATCAGTTTCTTTGTTCCTGAGCCTGATGCTATTACCTTTGATGCTGCAGTAACAGATATCCTTTGCGCATCAGAAGCCACCGGTGCAATTACGATAAGTAATATCCAGGGGGGTACAGCCCCATACTCATTCAGTTGGAGCAACAGTTCATCTGACCAAAGTATAAGCGGACTTACAGCAGGCAGCTATACGCTCGTAATTACCGACTCTAACGGATGTACTGCAGAAGAAACCTTTACAATCACAGAGCCCGACAATGCTCTTACAGTCGATGTTGAAACCGAAAACGTAATCTGCTGGGGTGATTCTGACGGATCGGCCACTGCCAATGTATCAGGCGGAACTCCGTTCTCAGGCGGTAGCTATCAGTATCTCTGGAGTAATGGGGAAACTACCCAGACCATTTCAAACCTTCCGGCGGGAACTTATACTGTTACCGTAACGGATGCCAACGGCTGTACAGCTGTTGCCCAGGGTGAAGTGGAGCAACCCGATTCGCCGCTGGGCGCATTTGCAGGAAGCAATGCCGTAATCTGTACCGGTGAAAATAACGGACTTTGGGTGCTGGGTGGAACAGGTAGTAACCAAACTGCTTTCGGGGGAACTCCACCATACACCTATGAGTGGTCGTCAGTTCCAGCCGATCCAAGTCTTGCCGGACAGGAAAATCTGGAAAACCCTGTTGTTTCACCCAACCAGCAGACCGTTTATACTGTAATGGTTATTGATGCTGCCGGCTGTATTGCTGTTGCCACTGCAACCATTTCAGTTTATCCTACTGTTGTGGCCGATGCAGGTGGCGATGATGACGGAAACATTTACTTATGTTCCGGAGGGTCAACACCCCTTGGCGGAACACCACTGGGAATAGGAAATACAGGTTATTACCTGAACAACCCCGATGTTTCACCGGACCAGTTTGAGTACTGGTGGGAAAGATTAAGTCCCAATCCCCAGTTTATTTCTACCAATGCACATCCGGTTGTTTCTCCTACAGTCACTTCTACCTATAGAGTAAGAGTAAGAGATCTTGGCGGTGACAATTGTGTGGCTTATGATATTGTTACAGTTGTAGTATTACCTGCGCTTGAAGTAGTTGCCATAGACGATGATTCAGTATGTAACGGAAACAATACCGGTGTTAGTTTTACATTGGGTGCTACAATTTCAGGTGCTTCAGGTATTCCCGAAAACTATAATATAACATGGTCTGCCAATCCACCTGATCCCACACTCGCAGGTCAGGAAAATCTGCTGAACCCGGTGGTAAGCCCGGTGGTTACAACAACCTATACCATATTGGTGACAGATGCAGAAGGCATTGCCTGTGAGGCATCTGATAATGTAACCTTAACCGTTTTACCGGAAATTGTTCTTGATCCCGGTCCTGACCAGGATGTGTGCTTTGGTGATGAAGTTACCCTGGGCGGAACTCCAACCGCAAGCGGAGGTTCAGGGAATTTTGACTACCTGTGGACCCTTGAATCTGATGGCAGCTTCATTTCCGACCTTTCCAATCCAACTATAACTATCGACTTCACAGGAACCCAAACCTATATACTTGAGGTTTATGATGCTGATGGCGATTGCTATCTTTATGAACAGGTTACCATTACAGTAGTTGATGAACCTGTTGTTGATATTCTTGTAAGCGATGATGAGGTTTGCGAAGGCTCAGTTGTTACACTTACCGCATCGGGTGCTGTAACTTACCTGTGGACATCTGATCCGGAAATTGACTTTGAAGGCAATGAAACCCAGGCACAGATTAATGTGGTGATAACTGAAAACACTACATTTTATGTGGAGGGCACCAACCTTTGTGGAAGCGATGTGGCAGAAGTAACTATTACCGTAATACCCGGACCCGTTGTTGATCTTGGTCCTGACCAGGAAGCCTGTGCTGGCGAAACCGTAATTCTGGATGCCGGAGAATTCGATAATGTTGAGTATTTGTGGTCAGATGAAAGCACAGAACAAACCCTTGAAGTTACGGAAACCGGAGTTTATTCGGTTACAGTAACGAGCCTTGAAACAGGCTGCAGCAGCACAAGCGAAGTGCTGGTAACCTTCAACCCGTTGCCCGAAGCCTTTACAGGCGATGATCAAACCATCTGCCTGGGTGACGAGGTAATGCTTGGAAATGAGGGCGATACAGATCCGGTTCCTAATAATACATATTTATGGACCAGCGACCCAGAAGATCCTTCTATAAGCGATCCTACAATTTCTAATCCCATTGTAAGTCCATCTGTTACCACTACCTATACGCTTGTGGAAACCTATCTGGAAACCGGATGTACAAATTCCAATACTGTAGTGGTATTTATAGTAGGCGGTATACCAAACGCCGGTGAAGACCAAACCATATGTGCCGGTGATTCGGTTACGCTTGGCCCTGATGATCCCATTGATGGAAATACTTATACCTGGACATCCAGTAACGAAGATGAGGTTTTCGATAACACTACGCCCAATCCTGTTGTAAGTCCAATGATTACAACCACCTATACACTTATTGAAGAATATACCGAATTTGGATGTGTAAATACTGCCAGTGTGACAATTACAGTGAATCCTTCACCTTTTGCCGAAACCGGGCCTGATCAATCTATATGCATGGGCGATTCAATTATTATAGGTACAGAATACACCGATCCCATGCCACTAAATACTTACCTGTGGACCAGCGAACCTGAAGATCCTTCCATAAGTGATCCAACAATTTCAAATCCAACGGTCAGTCCAACGGTAACTACAACTTATACACTTACAGAAGTTTATGTTCAAACAGGCTGTACAACACAAAATACAGTTACTATTACAGTTCATGAAACGCCTGTTGCAGAAGTTATTCAGAACAGAGAAGTTTGCGAATCTGAAGAAATTTTCCTGGGAAGTGATTCAGCAGATGCTTCATTGAACTACCAATGGAGCTCAATCCCTGAAGGATTTACTTCAACAGAAGCAAACCCTGAAGTTGTTCCGGGATTCTACCCTCTTGACGAGAATCAACAAATTACCTTCATTCTTGAAGTTTCCAATGAATTCTGCAATGCAATAGCTGAAGTTGTTATTACAGTTCTTCCGGATCCTGTTCCTGATATCAGCAATGATATAGCTTTCTGTTCATCAGAAGAAGCACAGAATATTGCCATTGGCGGTGATACTATACCCGGCTATACTTATCTGTGGACATCAGACCAGGATGAGAACTGGTCATCAACAGATGCAAACCCCATTGTAAGTCCTCTGGTAACAACAGTGTATACCTTATTTGTTACAGACACAGAAACAGGTTGTTCTATAACAGAAGAAGTTCAGATTTATATAAGTGACCTTAATCTGGAAGTATTATCAGATGCTTACATTTGTGAAAATGAGTCATTAATTTCACTAGGTGATTATATTTCGCTAAGCGGTGGAAGTAGCCCTTACCAATACTTCTGGACCGATCAGGATGGAGATGATGTTTCCAATGATGAGAACCCTGTTGTTACAGCTCCCTTCTCTTCACAATATAATCTCCTTGTAATAGATCAGATGGGATGTCTGGCGACAACGAGTTTTGAAATCCAGATTATCGACTTACCGGATGTTGAACTTTATGTTTCCGGCTCTCCTGCAGGAACAAGCCAGTCCATTTTCCTGGGCCAGACTCTGATTTTTGAAGCACTCCCGCAAGCTTTTGATTTGTATGAGTTTTTCATATATGATCAAGAAAACGGTAGTCAGAATCAGGATAACTTAACGCCATCACAATCAGGATTTTCAAACATTTTTGCTCCTGCAAATCTTCAAAACGGACAATGGGTTTTTGTGAGAGCATATAATGAAGGTTGTATGAGTGAGAGTCAATGGGTAAATATCGTAATGAACGATCTTCCCAATGCATTTACTCCGGATGGTGATGGCATAAACGACGTATTTGCAGTGGGTTATGAGTTAACAGTTTTCAACCGGTGGGGACAAAAAGTATATGAAGGTACAAGTGGTTGGGACGGAACTTATAACGGGCGTAAAGTATCGCCGGGCACTTACTATTACCTGGTAAATATGTACGATGATAACAACATAAGAACTACACTGAAAGGTTCAGTAACAGTAATATTAAATAATGAATAAATTGAAACGAAAGGTTCCGGCATTTCTCAACGGAACCTTTAACCCCTTAAATGCGTATATAGCTTATAAGAAAGGAATAAGTCAATTAGCTGAATTACAGCATCCTTTCATAAAGCAAATCGATGAGATGAACCAAAAATTTTTGTAATGAGCCGACTGCACATCTTCATTTTCTGCATTTTATTTTCGCTGCCGATTCTGGCACAGCGAAATCAGCAACGCATTGCTGTGGGTGACGAATATTTTGAAAGAGAACAATTTAACGAAGCTATTGAAGTTTATGAACGATTATTGCGACGAAGCGGAGTAGCCGATGAGAGAAAGGAAATCTCCTTTAAAATTGCTGAATCTTACAGGAGGATGTTAAACTACTCTGAAGCCCGCAAATGGTATGTAATTGCTCTCAATCTGGGTTTCTATGAACCTATAATCTACAGACATCTCAGTGAAATGTCTTTGGGGCTTGAAGAGTTTGACACTGCCATAAGCTATGCATATAATTACCTGGAAGAAAAACCTGATGACGAACTCGCTTTAAAGCTGCTTGAGTCAGGAAAATTTGCCAGAGAAAATTACTTCACCGAAACCATCTTTGAAGTATCCAATGAGTCGGGTATTAATAACCCAGGCCAGCAATGGGGCATTGCAATGATTGAAAATGTAGCAGTGGTTCACCAGGATCAGGCTCGTGTTGATGAGCAGTTCGATATTGATATAAGGCTCAGATATAACAATATCTTCTATTGGGTTTGGGTAACCCGGACTCTTAAAGATAGAATCATTTTTTCATCTACCCGTCCTTTTGATAATCAAATAGCCAATGGTTACTCCAATATCTATCAGGCTACTTTTAACAAACGAATGGGTGACTGGGATAAACCCCGATTGCTATCAGGAGATATAAACTCTGATTACTACGATGGTTTTCTGTCCTACGACCCTGTTAATAAAATTGGTTACTTCATGAATAGCGGTGTTATTGATGGCAACCGGGTAACCGCCGACATTTACACAGTAAAATATAATGAGCAACGCGATACCTGGGGAACACCGGAGTTGTTTGTATTCAACAGCGAAGAGTTTAATATCGGTTATCCGTCGATAAATGAAGATGGCACTGTATTATACTTTGCATCCGATATGGATGGAGGATACGGGCTATATGACATTTATAAAATTATTAAGGATGAAAATGATAACTGGGGCGAACCTATAAATCTGGGTCCGGTTATTAACACTGAGTTTAACGACTCCTACCCTTTTATCGCCGGAGATGTATTATACTTTTCTTCATACGGCCATCCGGGATTTGGTGGATTTGATATTTTCTATTCAATAATCGATGAAGATGGAAACTATGGAGCACCCATAAATATGGGGGCACCTATTAATAGTAGTGCCGATGATTTCGGGTTTGTGATAGATGAGAATTACAGCCAGGGGTTTTTCAGCAGCAGTCGCCCGGGAGGAAAAGGTGAAGATGATATATATTCATTCAGGGTTGTACCCAAATCATTCCAGGTTCAGGGTCGTGTAACAGATGAAATCAGCAGAGAACCCATTGCCGGTTTACAGATTATTTTTTATGATGACCAAAACAACTTTTTCGAAACTACCACAAATACGCAAGGGTTCTACGATATTTCCGAACTTAGCACTGATGTAAACTATTACATTGCAGCTTACCCTGATAATTATGAACCTATTGAAGATACACTGGCAGTCAGAGACCAACTGCTTGCCAATCGATTCCTTGTAATTACCGATTACGAAAGAGACTTTGCTCTCAGGCCTGTTGGTCTCGAAGAAGAGGAAGAAGAGTATGCAACAGATGACATATTTGCAACTGAACATGAACCATCTATCAGAGATCTTATTTCAAGGGAAAGAGAAGGGGACCCCTTTACACTTAGTGAAGAGGACTTTCCTGAAATATATTTTGATTTTGCAAGGGCAGATATTTCAAGAGAAGCTGATATTAAACTGGAAAGTGTAATAGAGTTTCTCAATAAAAATCCAGGTAAAGGAGTTATTGTGCACGCCCATACTGATGAGATTAGTGGATATCTTATAAACTTTTATTTGTCGCAGCAAAGGGCAAAAAGTGTAGCTGATCATTTAGAAAGAAACGGGATTGATCCGTCGAGAATTTACACCATCGGACACGGGAAAATGGACCTTGCCATTCCCAATGCAGAAACCAGTGAAGAACATCGGTTGAACAGAAGAGCCAATTTCCAGTCTATTCCCATTCAGGAGCTTAACGCTTACCTTGAAAACGCATCACGCTATAGCTTCCGTTATCTCAACTCAATTCAAAAAGAAGCTTACTTTGCTGATGGTGTAGAGTTTATGATTCAGTTTATTGCATCACATGTCCCCATAAATCCGCAATATTACAGAAGGATTATGGACAATATACCAAATGTTGATATTATCTATTACTACGACACTGACCGCTTTCACAGGTATCTGGTAGGAAGCTTCAGGGATTTTGATACTGCCTTCCGTATGCAAAGAACCTTGCGCGAACTGGGATATGAAATATATGTTGTTGCTTTTGAAAATGGAGAACGTATCTCTGTAAGCCGCGCCCGGAGAATGATCGGAGAGCTGTGACACAGAACAATGAATTAAAAACTTATTACTGTAGGTTATGAAAAAAATTAAATTATTGACACTTATTACCGGTCTTTTGCCATTGGCAATACAGGCGCAAAATGATGCTCATTTCAGTCAGTATATGTTCAATGAAGTAACTTTTAATCCTGCAGCAATTGAAATATCCAATACTATCAATGCATCGCTGGTAGGCCGGCAGCAATGGATAGGTTTTGAAAATGCGCCTTCAACCCAGGCTTTCAATGCAAGTACCTATATTCAGGAACTTTTTGGCGGAGTAGGTCTTAATATCATTCATGATAAATTGGGTTATGAAAGCTTCTTAACAGCCAGGGCATTTTATGCTTTCCCCGTTCAATTGAGCGTACTTTCAAGTCTTACATTTGGATTAGGAGCAGGAATAGTAAACCGCACCATTGATGGAACCAATCTAAGATATGAAGACATGAGCGATCCCAATGCATTTTTTACCAGAGAAAATTTTCTCAGGCCCGATTTTAATTTTGGGATGGAATATGTTGATCCTAATCTCACTGTGGGATTCGCCGCTACACACCTTTATCGTTCTGTTAAGGGCTCGCAAAGCGATTATACTCCTCGTCATTATTATCTGTATGCAAAATACCTTTTTGAAGATGTTGTTGACAATGTAAATATCCAGCCTTATCTTCTTTTTAAAAGCAGTTGGTATATGACCCAGTTTGATATCAATCTGATCGCCTATTATGATAATCTGCTTTGGGGTGGATTTTCCTACAGGCTGGGAGATGCAATATCTGCTATGGTAGGTTATTTCATTACACCTAATATAAGGGTAGGATATGCTTATGATTATGCTGTTGGAGTAAGCCGCGGGTACAGTGGCGGATCGCATGAAATAATGATATCCACATCGTTTGAAGGTTTTAACAAAACCCGTATTACACCAAAAACACCCAGACTCTTTAATTAATAATCAGGCTACTAAAAATTTCGAAAACCGGCTTCATGTCCGGTTTTTTTTTAGTAAGAAAAAAAAAATTATTATTTTGAGCCCCATTTCAAATTCAGAAACAATCAAGAAAAAATTTATACACCAAAAACCTTCAAAAACCCAAGGTCATGGAAAAAAAAGCCAGCTCCAGAAAAACCGGAACAATGGAAAAACCCGGGAAAAAAGTATTACACACACGTATTATTGACGATGTATTTACAGATGCGGTTGATGCTGTAAAACCCAGATTTCATGTAAACATTGATGCTTATGTTGACAGATTATGGGAGGCGAGTCCGAAAATATATGAATTACTTAAAAACAGTAAAGACCTTGAAGATGCAAGGATTAAAATGTACGAGTTTCTTGAGAAAGCTGAAAGAAGGATATTCGATGTTGATAATGACCTTCACATTCTTGAAAAATCAACAGTAAGAGAAGCTATAAGAGTGATGAAAAGTATTATTGGTCCGGTAAATGAGTACCGCACCGAGTTTTCAGCCCTTGAGCTGCTTCTGAAACTTACAGACCCTGACAAATCAAACCTGCAGGAACAGGTATCACCCGGGTTTATTCTCGAATTTATAAACCTCTTCAGAGGTATTGAAGGAAGGTCGAACATTTATTTTGAAAGCAAGCAGGCCAAAAAAGGCATACCTGATTTTTTACAAATGTCAGGAAGGGCAGCATCAGAAGCCCGCACCAATATCCTGAATGAGCTGTCTTCCAATATGTACAAATACCTGCGTAAGTATCCCGGTGGTCTGGAAGAAGATGTTATTACGTGGCGAAAAGCTAATAAGAAAAGAATTCTAAAATATTTTAATGCCGAAGAGAAAGATTGGGATGATTATCAGTGGCACCTGAAAAATGTTATAAAAGATTCTGCACCGTTAATTGAACTGATAGAGCTTACCGAAGAACAGAAAGAAGCCATAACCCGGGCTACAAAAAATAAAATTCCATTCGGTATAACACCCTATTACCTGAGTCTGATGGACAGCAAGCTTAACATAGGGTATGACCATGCCATAAGGGCACAGGTAATTCCACCACCCGACTATGTTGACACGCTTATTGAAAGTAAGGAAAACCGGGGAATCCAGTTCGACTTTATGGGTGAGCATGATACATCGCCTATTGATTTAATGACACGCCGATACCCTGGCATTGCCATCCTTAAACCTTATAATACCTGCGCACAGATATGTGTGTATTGCCAGAGAAACTGGGAAATTGACGAAGTTCTTGATCCTAAGGCAATGGCACGCAAGGAAGAGATAAAAAGAGCATTGCAATGGATGGATGATAACCCGGCTGTGGGTGATGTGCTCATCACAGGCGGTGACCCATGTGTAATGAATACACAAACGCTGAAAAGCATACTTGAACAGGTAACAGCCAAAAAACATGTTTATCGTATCAGAATCGGATCAAGAACTCCTGTAGTACTTCCGCAACGATGGAATCAGGAATTCGTTGACATGATTGCTTCATTCCAGATTCCGGGAAAACGACAAATAAGTATCATAACCCATTTCGAGCACAACTATGAAATTACGCCTGAAGCCATGCAAGCGGTTCAGCGCATTCGCAAGGCAGGTATGATGGTTTATAACCAGGAAGTTTTTACGGTGGAAAATTCAAGACGTTTTGAAACTGTGAAATTAAGACTTGACCTTAAATCTATTGGTGTTGACCCCTATTATACCTTTAACATGAAAGGTAAGGAAGAAACCAAACGCTATATGGTACCCATTGCCCGCATATTGCAGGAACGGAAGGAAGAAGCGCGTTTACTACCCGGCCTTGACCGTACTGATGAACCTGTTTTCAATGTCCCCAAGTTGGGTAAAAACCAACTGATGGCATGGCAGGACCACCGACTGGTAATGATTTTGCCAAATGGAGCAAGAGTATACGAATTTCACCCATGGGAAAAAAACATACAGCCTGTTCCTCCTTACAATTATATTGATGTTCCCATTTACGACTACCTGGAAGAGTTGGCTGCCCGGGGAGAAAACATCAGGGATTACAGGAATATCTGGTTCTACTATTAGGGTTAATAGGTTAGTAAGTTTAGGGGTTTGAGTGCAAATTAAACTCAAATGCTGTATTCTTTTCCTTTACCTTAATTTTCATAGTAATTAAACCATGCTGAATAACTCTTTTATGGTTTCTACAACACCGTTATTATTGTTATCATACCGGGTAGTAAACCTTGCTGTTTCTTTTATTTTGGGATGTGCATTTTTCATGGCATAACTGAAGTAGCCTGAACCCATCATATCAAAATCATTGAGATAATCACCAAATACCAGGGTTTCCTGTGGTGAAATATTATATTTTTTCTGGATTTTCTGTATTGCAGTGCCTTTGCTCGCTGTTTGATGGGTAATATCCAGCCACGAATCACCGGCAACAGCAATTTTGTAATCATTTACGTATGATTTAAAATATGGAAATGCATTTTGTTCAGCATTGCTTTGATCCCAAAGAGTTACTTTGAGTATGGTATCATCAATTTCACAAAGATCCTTAACTTTCATAATACTTTCGTAATACTTTGCCGCATCATCCCAGAATAAAGTACTATCGCTCTCAACGTATGCAGAAGTTTTTCCGCACAATATAATTTGTGTATCAGGGACTTTTCTTCCTTTTTCTATAAAATAACGGGCTTTTTCAAGAGAAAGAGAGTTAATAAACAATTCCTGATTTTTATATTTTACAAGCGTACCATTTTCTGCCAGTATTATTAACTTATCAAGTATATTTTCAAATTGCTTGTGTATAGTTTGATATTGCCTGCCACTGGCTGCAACAAACAATACGCCTGAATCTGTAAGCCTTTTATGTACTTCCCAAAACTCCGGATGAATTTGTTTTTTGTCATCAAGTAAGGTTCCGTCAAGATCTAAAGCAATAAGTTTAATCATTGTTCTAAAATATTAAGCTGCAAAAGTATAAAATACTGCGAAACTCACTTTTGTTAAATATTTAACATTTTAAGATATATTTGTAAATATTTTCACATTATCACCCACATCAGATGCTAAAATTTTGTAGGTTTGCCCTTTAAACCATAAAAATTTCTCAAACCTGAATATATGAGTATTATGAGTGTAAAAATCGGAATAAGACATGAGGATAAATATGCGATGGAAAGACGAACACCTCTGACTCCCCGGCACATTAAAATTCTGAAAGATAAACATGACCTTAAATTTATTGTGCAAACTTCTTCTAAAAGAGTATTTAAAGATGAAGAATACCTTACTGCCGGTGCAGAAACATCGGAAACACTCTCTGAATGCCCCATAATAATGGGCGTAAAAGAAATTCCTTCTGATTTTTTTGAGAAAAATAAAACCTATATTTTCTTTTCGCATGTTATCAAAGGTCAGCCCTATAATATGCCCATGCTGAAAAAGATGATGGAAATGGGTTGTAACCTTATCGATTATGAAAAGGTGGCTGACGACCAGGAACGAAGACTCATTTTTTTCGGGAAGTTTGCCGGTCTCGCAGGCATGATCAACTCATTCTGGAGCCTGGGCCAGAGACTGAAAGAACAAGGCTATACAAATAACCCTTTTTTGAGAGTAAAACAGTCTTACCAGTATGATTCATTGGCCGACGCAAAAGCAGAAATCTCTGAAGTGGGTCGTGAAATCGCTGAAAAAGGTCTTCCTAAGAAACTATTGCCACTTACCATCGGTTTTACAGGATATGGCAACGTTTCGGTAGGTGCCCAGGAAATTGCTGCTCTGCTGCCCATCAAAGAAGTATCTCCTGAAAAATTGCTCGAATTACAAACCAGAAAAGATCTTCCTGATAATATCATTTACAAAACAGTTTTTCACGAAAAACACATCAGCAAACCTAAAGACAGCAATCATAATTTTGAGCTACAGGATTATTACAACCATCCTGAAAAGTATGAGAACAATTTTGAGCAGTATATCCCTCACCTAACCATATTAATGAATTGTATGTATTGGGATACCAGATACCCACGTATTTTCACCAGGGAATTTGCGCGTAAGTTATACGAAAAAGGAGAGCCCAAAATAAAAGTGGTAGGAGATGTAACCTGCGACCCCGACGGTTCAATTGAATTTACACATAAAGGAACCGAGATTGACGATCCCGTTTTTGTATATGACCCCATAAGGAATGAGCCTGAGATGGGATTCAAAGGAAATGGAATTTTGGTTATGGCAGTAGATATTTTACCCAGTGAATTACCCCGTGATTCATCGGAAGCCTTTGGCGATGCGCTGGTAAATTTCATGAAACCCATAGCAGATGCAAATTTTGAAACAGATTTTAACGATCTGGAACTTCCAACACCTGTTAAGAAGGCTATGATACTCCATAAAGGAAAGCTAACTCCTGGTTATAAGTATATTCAACAATATCTTGATGATTAAAAGTATTTTTATCAAAAACAGGGCATAACTTATGCCTTTCATAATAAGCAATTCACCCTAAATTTCAAAACACAACGCTATGCAAAAAGTATTAATATTAGGTGCAGGGATGGTGGTAAAGCCCATTGTTAATTATCTTTTAAAAAAGAACTATCATGTAACTGTTGCTTCCCGTACAAAATCCAAAGCAGAAAATATGATTGATGATCATCCAAACGGAACTCCTGTTGAATGGACAGTTGACAGGCAGTATGAACTCGACCAGATGATCATTGACCATGATATTACAGTTAGTCTGCTTCCATGGGTTCACCATATTATGGTAGCAGAAAAATGTATAGCCCATAAAAAGAATATGGTAACCACTTCTTATGTAAAACCGGAAATGAAAGCATTACATAAGAAAGCCATTGATGCAGGTATTATCATTCTGAATGAGCTGGGACTGGATCCGGGTATTGACCATATGGGAGCTATGCGCATCATCGACCACGTACATAACAAAGGTGGAAAAATAGAAGAATTTTATTCCATTTGCGGGGCTTTACCTGCTCCAGAAGCTGCTGACAATCCTTTTAAATACAAATTTAGTTGGAGTCCCAAAGGGGTAGTGATGGCCGGCAATAATGATGGGAAGTATCTGCGATATGGCAAAGTTGTTGAAGTACCAACGGAAAACCTTTTCAAAAACCCGCTTTCTGTTGATTTTCCTGAAGTGGGAAAACTGGAGATTTACCCTAACCGCGACAGCCTTCCTTATATTGAATTGTATGGTATTCCTGAAACCCAAACCATGATGCGCGGAACGTTTCGCCATCCGGGCTGGTGCGAAAGCATTGATGCAATGAAAGCACTAAAGCTTTTAACAAATGACACATACGATTTTACCGGCAAAACTTATGCTGATATGCTTTGTATGCTCACAGGCGAAACAAGCAGTGAAAATATTAAGCAAAAAGTTGCCGGTTTTCTGGGAATAAAAACAGATGCTCATGCCATGAAAGCTATTGAATGGTTGGGTCTTCTCGATCAAAAACACATGAACCGCCAGAAAGATACGCCCTTTGAAATAACTTCAGATCTGATGATAGAAAAAATGAAACTGGGCTGCAAAGAGCGCGATATGGTAGCTATGCAGCATGTTTTCCTTGCATCTTATACTGATGGTAATAAGGAAGTGATCAAATCAAGCATGCTTGATTTCGGAACACTTGAAACCGATACTGCAGTTGCTCGTACTGTTGCTCTTCCTGCAGCTGTTGGAGTTGAAATGATCCTAAGTGGTGATATTCATGAAAAGGGCGTTCATATTCCGGTAATACCGGGAATCTATAATCCTATTCTCGACAAACTTGAAGAAATGAACATAAAGATGGTTGAAGAATTTGGTTTACCTGAGAGTGAGAATATAAGATAGGTCAAGGTTTAGATTTAAATTACTTGGTCAGGGTGGGACTTTGAGTCGCGCTCTGACTTTTTTAAAGGCACGCTCTGAATAACTTCAGGTTACTTTCTCCTTCTGTAATGAAAAATGATTATAAAGCTTTTGCTCTGCAATCATTTTCATTTGCATAACTGCCTCGTAAATATCCATGAAAGAAGTATAGAGTGGAGTAATTCCCAGCCTTATATTATCAGGTTCGCGAAAATCAGGAATAACGGTTTTTTCTCCCACTGTCGGATCAATTAGTGCTTTGCATATCCTGTAAGCTTCGGGATGGCAGAGAGATACATGAGAACCCCTCTCCTGTTCATTTTCAGGCGAACCCATGCTAAAACCCCGGGGTTCAAGAAAATGCCTGAAAAGATTGATAAGATAACGGCTCTGCTCCAGGCTTTTATCCCTCAGGTTTTCAATACCTGCCTCATTCATTAAATCCAGGGCCGGTTCAATAGTTGACAGTGACAGAACCGGAGGGGTCCCGGCCAGAAATCTTTGAATTCCGTCAGCAGGCTCATAATCCAACCTGAAATTAAAGGGATCTTTTTGCCCAAACCATCCCCAAATGGGAGAAACCAGTCTATCCTGCAAATCTTCACGAACATAAAGAAATGCTATGGAACCGGGTCCGCCGTTCAGATACTTGTAAGTGCAACCAATGGCAAGATCAACATTGCAATCATTGAGTTTAACAGGCACTGCCCCAACAGAATGACTCAAATCCCATAAAACCATTGCGCCCTTCTCGTGAGCCACATGAGTTATTTCTTTCGTGTCATACATAAAGGAGCTTTTAAAGGCAACATGGGAAAGGGAAAGCAGGGCTGTATCATTTTTCAAAATCCTTTTAATTTCATCAGTTTCCACCCTTATCCCATCATAGGACCTGGCCAGCCGTAATTTGTACTTTTCACCGAAGTGCTTTGCCAATCCCTGTAAGAGGTAAATATCAGAAGGGAAATTGAGCTCGTCGCTTACAATGGCTGTTTTTCCCTTTTGAAATACTATTGCTGCATAGGCCAGTTTGAAAAGGTTTATCGATGTACTGTCGGCCATGATAACTTCGTGAGGTTTCGCACCTATGAGAGGTGCAAGTTTGGCTGCAATTTTTTGCGAACGTTCATACCACCCATCATTCCAACTTCTAATAAGCTTTCTACCCCATTCATCACGAATTACCTTTTGTATTCGTTCCGGTGTGGCAGCAGGAAGTAAACCCAGGGAATTTCCGTCAAGATAAACGAGGTTAGGGTTATCAATAATAAATTGTTTTCTGAAGTGCTTCAGTTTATCATGGTTATCCTGTTGAATTGCATAAGGCTTTTCAAAAAAATCCATAGGATCAATTTTTTGATAAAATTTCTTCTGCGATAGGAAACAGCTTAAACACCCAACTTCTATACATCAAACCGGAAGGGTGTAAACCATCGGGAGCCAGCAATTCGGGGTTATCTTCGGCTAATCTGGATATCCCTGTAACATCTACCCAGGCGACCCCGGCTTTTTCTGATTCTTCACGATTGATGGAGTTGAAAAGATTAATTTCCATGGCAATTCTTTCCTTGTTATGGCCACCCGCGAAGGGCGTAACTCCCCAATCCGGGATAGAAAGCACAATTACCCTCCCACTGTCGTCACCGGCAAACTCTATAGCACGATTAAGCAACAAAACAAACTCCTGGCGATAATTCTCAGGATCAAGTCCCCGGTATTGATTATTAACACCAATCAATAATGTTACCAACTGATACGGTGGGTTGGTATTTGCATTATCAATACCTCTCGAAAGCTCACTTGTAGTCCACCCGGTTTGGGCAATAATCATCAAACTATCAATGGTTATGCCTGATTTTTTTAAACTATCCTGTAGTTGAACAGGATATCTTTCTTCTACGGCAACACTCTGGCCAATTGTATATGAATCGCCAAGGGCAAGATATTTAATCATGGTTTCAGACTCATTTACCATAACAGGTTTATATTCAACTCCGGGTAATTCTTCAGAGCTACATCCGGCGCTCATAAGCAATGGCAAAATAAGAGTAATTATTGATTTTTTCATAGTTTTTTATTTATGCAGTTTTTAATATTTTAGATAATGCATTTAAGGGTATTTTGTTTGTCTGGGGATTAAAAAAAGAACATATACAATCACATTACATCTAAACAATATCAATAAAAAATCATTTATTATAATGAACCAAAAATTTAAAACTCATGAACATCAGAACAAAGTTTTACAATTCATTAAAACCTGCAATTAACTTCACAGCAATTTTTATTATTCTTTTTCTTGTTATAACACCTTTAAATGCACAACCTTCTGTAACAAGCAGAATTATTGAAAGTAATGTTGCAAGTGAGGAAATAAATTTCCGTATTGTACAGGTTGTTGAAAATCTTGAACACCCATGGGCAGTTGGCTGGTTACCTGATGGCAGGATGCTTGTTACCGAACGTCCGGGGAGAATGCATATTGTGGATGGCAACACTGTTACACGTCTTGAAAATTTACCGCCCATTCATTACCAGGAAGATCAACGAACGGCACCCCAGGGGGGTAGTCAGGCAGGATTGCTTGATCTTGTGGTCCATCCCGATTACGAAAATAATGGATGGATTTATTTTACTTATTCCAGTCCGGGCGATGCTGATGGTGTAAGTGCCAGAAGAGCAACAGGTACTGCATTGGCAAGAGCAAAATTAAACTCTGATGCAACTGATTTAACCGATCTGCAGGTAATTTACACTATGATGCCCCGAACACAGCCCGGAAGGCACTACGGATCCAGAATTGTCTTTCCCGGAGATGGTACTGTAATCTTTTCCATTGGTGACCGTGGATTAAGATATCCTTCACAAGACCTTACAAATCCTGCAGGATCTATGATTCGATTGCTTGAAGATGGAGGAGCTGCGCCTGATAATCCTTTTGTGGGAATGGCTCCCGGAAATCTGCGACCTGAAATATTCTCATTTGGTCATCGAAACAACCAGGGATTGGCAATTAATCCGGCTAATGGTGATATCTGGGCTACCAACCACGGACCAAGTGGTGGAGACCTTCTTTATAAAATTGAAAAGGGAAATAACTATGGATGGCCGCAGGTTTCATTCGGCAGGGAATATTCTACAGGAGAACATATCGGTATTGGACGGCATGCACCTGGTGTAACCCCTCCGGCACATGTGTGGGAAGAATCCATGGCACCCTCCGGTCTGGCATTTTACAATGGTCCTGTCTTTACAGCATGGAATGGAAATCTTTTTGCAGGGTCATTATTGAAGGAAG
>SKSE01000167.1 GCA_007118135.1 Bacteroidales bacterium
GTCGCCAACTATGAAAATTATTATGCGTAATCTGGTTGTGCGAGGACCCATCGATGTCGGTTACAAAAATCTGGGAAACCCCATCGACACGTTTGGCGTAGAGAACGGGGTTTGCAGGAAAGTTTACTGAAGAAAAACTTCGCATATTGCTGGTTATGCTTTCATTCCCACTTTCTGCCCTTACATGCCATTGATAACTGGTTCCAAACTTTAATCCTGTTACCAGGGCAAAGGTATCCTTAAGATTTTCAAGGCTCTTAAATGGTTGTGGAGAACCTGTTTCAAAAATTTCAAGAGTATACTTTACTGACTTGGGGTAGTAGTTCAACCCCCAACTGAAAACAGGATTAATTGAAACCTGATTCTGGTTTGGTGTGGGGGTGAAATCCTCAGAAAAATCAAATGTATTTCCCTGCCCTGTGCGAGGCAGATTAATTAAGACCGATGAAGTTGAATTGGGTGAAACAAAAACTTCTTTACCTGTTGTATAATAGCCTGGATAACGGGCAATTATTATGTACTCCCCTTGTTCCAGATTACCCAGTTCAAAATAACCCATAAAATCGGTTGTAACAGTATCTTTTGCCGGGCTGGTTGTAATCTCTGCATTTACAAGTGGTTCCTGGGTTCGCTCATCCAATACCCTCCCATTAATCATTCCATTTTGAAGTGCACCCAGTTTCTCTTCAGTACAACTTGCATAATGAAGGATTATAAAAAGCAGGATTACAATCCGAATGAGTTTATTTGGTTTCACATTTAATGGTTTTATTCTTAAAAAAAAATTGTACAAACATTTTATTAATGCCGGACCTATTAATTAGCTCCAGTATTAAGATATATTTTAAATCCAAGATTTAGCGACCATATGCGATCATTATATTTCCCGTGAACCAACCCATCAATATTGTCGCTAAGCAATTGGCGGTTACCCAATGCAACGGTAAGGCCACCCCAACGGTTCAAAAGCCATTCATATCCAAGAGAAAAATTAACAAAATACATGAGATTCCTGTCAAAACTCAGTTCACTTTCAACAAACCTTGTACCTTGTGTATGATAAAGGATACCTCCTCCTCCCTGAATAAATGGGCTTCCGTATGTGTTAAAATTGAATGGTCGATATTTAATACCCAGTGCCGTTTGAGCAAAATTGGCGTGAAAAATATCAACAGACTCAACACGACCTACACCGAAATTCCAATCAAATGATATTGACCTGTTTTGTAAAAACCCAAACGAGAGGTCTGCCCCCGGTAGAATCATTGCATTCAGGTAATCTCCATCATAAAGATTTAATGATAAATCTAATCCCAAAGAAAACCTACTGCGGGTATCCCTTGAAAAAATAACGGCCTTTCTGGCGTCTTCGTGTGATGCTGCTCTTGTTTCCGTAACTGTCGGCCGTGGTGTTCTTTCTCTTTCGGGTTCTATCGGCCTTTCAGCAGTTCTTACAGGTGTAATCAAAGCGCTTTCGGATAATGCTGTAGAATGTATTTTGGTTTCTTCCAGCTCTCTTATGGCTTGCAGATTTTCAGGATAGAAATAGAAATTAATATTAGGCAGATTATAAAGTAACCTGCCTATTTCATCAGACTCGTCTACATCAAAAGGAATATTGTCACGTTGCGATAATTTAATCCTTGAAGCTGTTGTTATTTCTGTTGTATAAAAATAACTATCGCCTGAAAGAGTTTGGGTTGCAACACGCATGTGTATTACTAAATTATCACCTTGATATTCAAAAGGTACATCAAAAGGAATAAAGATATTTTTTTCACCTGCGGGAAAATCAACATTCTTTTCATAAACTCTTTGCATTGCAAAAATATCTTCCCAGTTTTGAACAAGGTTTTCACGTTTAGTATTACCAACCCAGATGGTCAAATGTGTTCCACGGATGGTTAAATTATTATGCATCCTATACTCAATGCCTTTGAGGGTTCCGGATGACACACCAATTTCATCAGCAAGATAAAGGGTTTGTGACATAGTGTAATTCCACTTAAAAGAAAATGGAGATCCTGCAGGTACTTCACCCCTTCCTACACGTGAAACATAATATTTTACAGGATCATCTTTATGCTCATAGTTGAGTGAAGCATTTGTTTCTTCATTCAATTTAGCATGAATTATATTTGAGTTGGCCGGAAAAGAATAAGCAAAAGGGGTTCCTGCAATCAGAAAACCTGAAAATGTAAATTGAAAAAGAAAAAAAAATATTACCGATCTTAAGAACATGTTGTTCAGATTCTTTATAGTTATGCAATTACAAACAAGGAATTATAATCATTTTATATTACAAATATACGCTTTTTTACAACAAAATTGCTGTTTATTTAAACTAACAGGATTTTCTGTTGTAAAAAGAACATAAATATCCGGGTAATTTTGTGAAACGACAATAAATCTAATGATAAAAATAATAATAGTATGATAACTGGTTGTTATTCCTCATAAATCATCTTTTTAGTCATACCGCCATCTACAGTAAAGTTCTGACCTGTAATAAAATCAGATTGATCAGAAAGCAAAAACCAGCAGAGCTCTGCTACATCTTCCGGTTTTCCGATTCGACCTGCTGGATGCTGTAAATGGTGTTTTTCTGCCCAAACCGGGGTTTTTCGCTTACTTCTCTTTTTCCACGAAGTAACATCAATCCATCCCGGGCTTATGCAATTAACGCGCACATTTGGTTGCAGGCTCATGGCCAGCGCATGGGTAAGCGAAAAAACACCTCCTTTACTTGCAGAATAAGCTTCATTATTTGGTTCTGACATGAACGCACGGGTGCTGCAAAGGTTAACCACTGAACCTCTCGATGCGATTAGATTAGATGCCAGGTATTTTGCTGACAGGAAATAAGAAGTCAGGTTGACTGCCATTATCTGGTCCCATTCTTCAGGCTCGAGTTCTTCAAGGGTTTTAAATTCTGAAATAGCAGCATTATTCACCAGGTATTTCAATGCGGGTTTTTGTGTCAGAATGCTTTCAAGAGTTCGAAATAACTTATGCCTGTTTGCCACATCACACAAAATAACATTGTACAATTTAACATCAGATATCTCATCTTCGAAATCTTTTATTGCTTCAGGATCATTATCCAGTATAAAAACAAAAACCCCTTCACTAATCAGCTTCAGACTAATGGCTTTGCCTATTCCCTGAGTGCCTCCTGTTATTACTGCCGAAAACATGATTTGCTTTTTTTGATAAAGATAAGGAATGTTTGCCAATGAGACCGCCGCCAAACAGAATGTTTAACAATAAAGGTTGTTAAAACTATGCGATAGTCTTAGCTAAACAATTCAATTATCCTGACTACCGGAGCATCTTCCCGGATTCGAAACATTCAAAACATCTCCTGTGAGTTAATCAACAGGCATACTTCATTCAAACAATCCATCAACAGACAAATAGCGCTCACCTGTATCATAGCAAAAAGTAAGAATTTTTGATCCTTTGGGAATATCGTTCAATTTTTTATTCACAGCTGCCAAAGATGCACCTGATGAAATTCCAATAAACAATCCTTCATTGGAAGCTGCACGAGCTGAAAAATCAAATGCTTCTTCCTTCGATACTGTAATAACTCCGTCTAATATTGAACGGTCAAGTACCCCGGGAATAAAACCGGCACCAATTCCTTGCAATGGGTGAGGGCCGGGTTCGCCACCACTTATCACAGGTGATAAAGCCGGTTCAACAGCAAAAACTTTCATGGCCGGAAATTCTTTCTTAAGAATTTGTGCCACACCGGTTATATGTCCTCCGGTTCCAACACCGGTAATCATGTAGTCAAGCCCGTCGGGAAAATCTTCGAGAATTTCTATTGCAGTCTTTTCTCTGTGTATACGTGGGTTTGAAGGATTCTCAAACTGTCGTGGCATCCATGAACCCGGAGTTTTTTCTATGAGCTCTGTTGCCTTTTCAATAGCACCTTTCATACCCTTCTCCCTGGGAGTTAATACAAACTCTGCTCCCAGGATTTTCATAATTCTTCGTCTTTCCAATGACATACTTTCCGGCATAACAAGAATTACCTTATATCCTTTTACTGCCGCAACCATTGCCAAACCTATACCTGTATTGCCAGAGGTCGGTTCAATAATTATTCCACCCGATTTTAGTTTGCCATTTTTTTCAGCATCTTCTATCATGGAAAGAGCAATGCGATCTTTTATACTTGCACCGGGATTGTTTTTTTCCAGTTTCATCCATACTTCATAGTCAGGAGAAAATAATCTGTTGATTTTAATGTGAGGTGTATTGCCTATGAGATCAATTATTGAGTTTGCTTTCATTTTTTAAATATTAGGTTAATGAACTATTAAATTATCAAAGCTAAGCGGAGATCCCGAGAGAGATTAGCGATTCGGGATTGGATTTATTTATGTTTGGTTTCTATAGTCTTCTATCATCATTTTAAATCACAAAGTTCAGTGGTTCATTAAAGTTTTTTCCGGATCTGATTTTCTTTTCACTTTTATGATATACGACAGAGTTTGGAGGTACACTTTCAGTAAGCCAAACATTACCACCAATTATTGAATCCCTTCCCACTACCGTTTTCCCTCCTAATACTGTGCTACCGGCATAAATGATAACATTGTCTTCCAGGGTAGGGTGCCTTTTTATTGCTGCCAAAGACTTTTCAACTGTCAGAGCGCCAAGCGTTACTCCCTGGTAGATCTTCACATTATTCCCTATTTCCGATGTTTCACCAATTACCACTCCGGTTCCATGGTCAATGAAAAAGTTATCACCAATTTTTGCTGCCGGATTTATGTCGATACCTGTGCGTCCATGGGCATATTCTGAAATAACCCTTGATAACACAGGCACTTTTTGAATAACCATTTGATGTGAAATACGGTAAACCGTTATAGCAAAAAAACCCGGATATGCATGTATAACTTCCTGTACACTTGCCGCAGCAGGATCAAACTTGTAGATTGATTCTGCATCCATTCGTAGTTTTTCGTATATCGCCGGCAGTGCATGATAAAAAGTATCCAAAATATCGTCGGCTTTATCTTTCAGTAAGGGTTTAAGCGGAATAAGTAATTTCCTGAACTGCAACTCTGAGTCTCTGAAACGCAGCATATATTCATCCATATTACGGGGAACATCAAGTGGAAAAAGAAGCTGTATTACATCATTAATAAATTTATTACTATCAGTTTTACAGGGCATATGGCATACTTCTGATGTATGATCATGGTAGAGTTTTTCAATGAACTTTTCAAATTTTTCCATTACAATTCCTATTTTCTGTTTTACTCAGTTTTGATTTTTTATCCTTTATTACAATAAAAAAACCCTCTCAGTTTTGCAATGAAAGGGTTGAACCATTAAAATATTTCTAATAGA
>SKSE01000314.1 GCA_007118135.1 Bacteroidales bacterium
CAAAGGCAAAGATCCTCAGGATTTTAGCTTTGAAGAATGTGTAAAAATAATAAAAGAAGGAACCTCTACGAAAAAAACACGTACAACACGAAAACAAGCAAGTACCAGGAAAAAAAATTAACACCTTTAATACTGCTATGGATATTGCTGATTATTTCGTGCCCGTAGAAACCCAGAAATTTATTATTCCCGAAAAGTCACATCCGCTACTATTGGGAAATGTTATTAACAGCTATCTATCTGGAAAACCATTTCCTTCATTGGAAGATACAGACATTGCCCTCATTGGAGTTAAAGAAGACCGCAATGCAAAAGATAATCAGGGTTGCGCTTTTGCTCCTGACTATGTTAGAAAATATCTTTATAACTTATTCCAGGGGCCCTTTAAGACCAGGCTTGCCGACCTGGGAAACATCAAGCAGGGAGAAACTACCGAAGACACCTATTTTGCAGTTAAGACCGTAGTGGCAGAATTGCTTGAAAAAAAAATAATACCAATTATTATTGGAGGAAGCCATGATATTACCTATGCCAATTACAGGGCTTATGAATCATTGGGTCAGATTATAAATATTGTATCGGTTGATGCATCTTTTGATCTTGGATTAAATGAAGAAACCATTTCCAACCATAATTTCCTGAATAAAATCCTTACCCACCAACCCAATTTTCTTTTCAACTATACCAATATTGGTTATCAAAGTTATTTTGTTGACCAGGATGCCGTTGAGTTGATGAATAAACTGTACTTCGATGTTTACAGACTTGGCCAGGTGCGTAAAAACATAGAAGAGGTAGAACCCATAGTTAGAAATGCCGATCTTATTACCATTGATATGACCAGTATCAGGCAGTCGGATGCTCCCGGAAACGCCAATGCATCGCCCAATGGATTTTATGGTGAAGAAGCCTGCCAGATTACCCGATATGCCGGATTGAGTGATAAACTTTCTTCTATTGGTTTTTACGAACTTAACCCTGCATTTGATAATGGGGAACAAACCGCGCATCTGGTTGCTCAAATGATTTGGTATTTCATTGAAGGTTTCTATAACCGAAAAAACGACTTCCCCGATCGCAAAAGAAAAGATTCAGGAGCATATGTTAAATATGTGGTGTCGATGGAGGAGTTTAAAAATGAAATAGTTTTTTATAAAAGCAAAGTTAGTGACAGGTGGTGGATGGAAGTACCTTCACAAGGATTACAGTCGAAATACGAAAGACAATTTCTGGTTCCATGCTCATATAAAGAATACCAGGATGCCTGCAATGAAGAATTACCAGAAAAATGGTGGCAGGTATATCAAAAATTTATGTAGATTGATTTCACAATTAATCCAGTTAAAACAAGCTTTGTTTTGCAAGTTCTTTCAGGTATTTATAGCAATATTTACAACAGTGATAAGGCGGTTATTCAGACTAACCTCATATTCTGTGTAAATTCTTCGGTTTGAAAACAAGTAATATTACTGATAAGCTCCCTATGCATAGTTTCTATATTTGTAAAGCTTAAATATTGCAAGGTCGTTTTGCAATGAATTGATTATCAAATTGTTCTTTGAAATATTGGTTCCAAAAAAAACAACTGCATCTTGTTGATAAAGAAAAATGTTGTAATTTTACGCTTTTGGAAATGACGATAGAAATATTCTTCTTAGTCATTCAATTTTTAAGACTTTTCTGCGTTTCTGAATTGAGTAAATACAAAAAATGCTTTTTCAATGAGAAAATACACCATCGCTGCAATTTTTATTTTGTTGATTCTTAATTGCGATGATGTTTCAGCACAACAGGAAGCTCAATTCAGCCATAATATGTTTAATAACATGAGTATCAATCCAGGCTTTGCTGGTATGAGAAGCGCAATCTGCGCCACAGCACTTGCAAGACAACAATGGGTTGGATTCAGGGATGAGGAAGGCACCCGGGTTAATCCTGAAACATACAGCTTTAATGTAGATGCTCCCATACCTTTTATAAGAGGAGGTTTAGGATTAGGGTTTGTTCAGGACCAACTAGGTTTTGAAACAACACTTGGTGTGAAGTTGTCATATTCTTATCATCTGGAATTAAACTATGGTACTATGGGCATTGGGGGTCAGATTGGTTTTCTTGATAAGCGTATCGATTTTTCCAACTTCAATCCCATAAATGATGGAGATCCGGCTCTGACCGGTTCAGCCGATGAGTCAAGGATGTTTATTGATTTTGCTCTCGGAGCATTCTATAAAATGGATGATCAGGCATGGGCAGGGATATCAGTAAGCCAGCTTTCGCAGCAAACCAGGGAAATAGGCACCGCCAACCATCAGCTAAGAAGACATGTATATTTAACCGCAGGGTACCATTATACACTGCCATCGCAACCCGCTTTTGTTGTTAGCCCTTCTGTATTGTTTAAAACAGATCTTGGTTCATTCCAAACCGATGTTAATACACTCATCACATACAATAATCGTTTTTGGGGTGGCGTTAGTTATAGGCTTCAAGATGCTGCCGTAATTTTTTTGGGACTTACTTTCGAGCAAATCAGTATAGGTTATTCGTATGATATTACCACTTCACCCTTGGGCAGAAGCGGAAGAAGCTACGGAAGCCATGAAATAATGTTACAATACTGTTTTGACCTCGATATAGGAAGAATAACAGAAACACACAGGAATGTAAGGTTTTTATAAAGTGTATATTATATTTTTGAAACCTGTTTCTTTTTTAATACGTTTAAAAAATTAGTAATTAGAGAAAAAAGATAGTTAGTGGTCATAAAATCTGGAATTAACATGAAAAGGTTATTATTTATTGCATCAATAGTTATTATTGTTACCAGTTGTGATCGTTCAGGCCGCGGTCACTTAACCGGTGTACAAAATCGTCCGGATGGATTCTATGCTGATCCCCCGGGAATGGTATACATACCCATGGGAAGTTTTAACATGGGGCCATCAGATCAGGATATTGCATACTCACAGAATGCAATTACCAAAACCATTTCATTGCCTGCATTCTATATGGATGAGACTGAGATCACGAACAACCAGTACAGGCAATTTGTATACTGGGTTCGCGACTCACTCGCCCATATGCTCCTTGCAGATATCAATGAGGACCACCTGATCACGGAAATAAACGGAACGTTTATTGATCCTCCTCTTATTAACTGGAGACAAAGAATCCGCTGGGATGGTGAAGAAGAGCGCGAAATTTTGGAAGAACTCTTCCTTCCGGAACATGAACGCTTTTTCCGCAGAAGGGAAATTGACTCTCGTAAACTTATCTATAGGTATCACATCATAGATATCAATCGTGCGGCCAGAAGATCTGAAAGAAACACCCCCAGAAACGAATTCGTTATGGAGTATGAAACCCATGTATATCCTGATACATTGGCCTGGATACATGATTTCAGTTATGCGTATAACGAGCCTATGACCCAATATTATTTTTGGCATCCAACCTATGATCACTATCCGGTGGTTGGTGTAAACTGGTTACAGGCAAGAGCTTTCACTATATGGAGAACAAACTTCTTAAATAACTACCTTTCAAGCAGAGGCAGACCTTTTGCACAGGAATTCAGGCTTCCAACAGAAGCTGAATGGGAATATGCCGCCAGAGGTGGCCTGGATCTCAACCCATATCCATGGGGTGGACCTTATACCCGCAATATGGATGGATGCTTCCTGGCAAACTTTAAACCTCTCAGAGGTAACTACGTGGCAGACGGCGGATTTCAGACCATCATAGTGGGTCATTACCCACCGAACGATTACGGTCTTTATGATATGGCCGGAAACGTGTCTGAATGGACTATCAATGCATGGGACGAATCATTCTACATCTTCGGACATGATATGAATATGCACTATCATTATGAAGCACAACCCGATGACCCAATTACACTTAAGCGTAAAGCCATCAGGGGTGGTTCCTGGAAAGATGTCGGATTCATGCTTCAGGTTAGCACACGTAATTATGAATATCAGGATACTGCTAAATCGTATATTGGATTCCGTTGTGTTCAAACTTATCCCGGAAGAGACAGGGGCGATGGCAGAAGAGCATCTAATGTTTATTAAAATCCTGTAAAATCCACATTTTAATTTGAATTAATCATTATTTATAAATTTCAATTTGAGAAACTATGAAATTTGCACAGTCTAAAGGATTCAGAACCTTAATGTCAAGGCTATACGGATGGGGTGCATCCCTTGTAATCCTTGGAGCTTTGTTCAAAATTAATCACTACCCCGGAGCTGAATATATGCTTATCATTGGATTGGGAACAGAAGCTATTATTTTCTTCTTTTCAGGTTTTGAAAAACCCCACGAAGAACCAGACTGGTCTTTGGTATATCCTGAGTTAGCGGGTATTGAAACAGATGATGGCTTAAAAGGTATAGATAAGGATCGCAGAGGTACAAATCTGGTTGCTGGTACAACCAATGTACAAAGTATTGCTCTGTCATCCAACCTGGATAAAATGCTTGAAGAAGCAAATATTGGCCCCGAACTGATAGAGAATCTTAGTAAAGGGCTCCAAAATCTCAGTAATAATGCATCTAAACTG
Organism: Bacteroidales bacterium; assembly: GCA_007118135.1. GTDB lineage: Bacteria > Bacteroidota > Bacteroidia > Bacteroidales > UBA7960 > SKVR01. The sequence continues at coordinate 4,568 of SKSE01000314.1, forward strand.
GCTGATGTATCCAATGCTGCACTGGCAACTCAAAGCTATATCCAGAATATGGAAGCCGCATCACAATCTGTACTTGAACTTAGTCAGTCATACAAAAATACCAATGAGTATCTTAAGCACGACCTTAGTCTTTCGGAAGAATATGCTAACAGTCTTCGCAATGCCGTTGGTTCTATGAACCAACTGAGTGAAACTTACAAGGATACGGCAGATTCAGTAAAAGAAAACCTGAAAACTTCCCAGGACTATAACGAAAGCATCAAAAATATTACGGGCTATACTAATGATCTGGCTGCCAACTATGGTAAAAGTTCAGAGCTTTTGATGAAAACTGTAGAAGCACTCGAGAACTCAACTTCTCAAGGTTCTAAATATACTGATCAACTGCAAAAAACAGCCCAAAACCTTGAAGCTCTTAACGCTGTGTATGAACTGCAATTGCAGGCATCTGATGCTCAATACCAGAGTACAGCTAAAGTTCAGGAAACTTTTGGGAAACTGGTTGATAATCTGAATGAAACTGCTGGCAGTACAGAAAAATATAAGGATGAAATGGCATCTCTTACCAAAAATATTGCCGCTCTCAACAGCGTATATGGTAATATGCTAACAGCTATGAATTTCAACGCTCCCAGATAATATTATACTCGTAAACTTAACTGATAATCCTTTTCAGGTAATAGTTTATAACTTATAAACAATACAACAGGAAATAATTATGGCAGGAGGCAGACAAACCCCACGGCAAAAACTAATCGGTATGATGTACCTTGTGTTAACGGCACTTCTG
>SKSE01000309.1 GCA_007118135.1 Bacteroidales bacterium
GCTGAGGGCATTTATCATGTGGAGCTATATAGTTTGAGCGGACAAAGAATATACTCCGGCAAAGTTTCACAAAATCTCAGTATCCCGGCACCAAGTCAAACGGTGGTGGTACGTGTATTCAATGATTATAACCACAGCTCTTCACGCGTGGTGATGCAGTAGTTTTTCATAATTGGTTACCTTTTCGTTGGTTCTTTAAGGATTTTAAAATGAGGCAGCCTCTTTTTTTGATGTGCAGTAAACGAAACACTTAATTTACAGTCACAGGTGTTCAGGTCCCTGCCTAAATGCCACATCTACCGGTATGTTTGCATCATTGATGCGGTCAATATCCTTTTGCAGACTTTCGGGCATGCTTCCGTCGCGGGTACTGATGTTGCGTGCAGCCTGGTAGTCGCCATTTCCCTGTATGATAAGCAGTTCGGCCAGGGTTTTTTCCACGGCGGCTTTCATATTGTCAACATTTACCGTGTAAGTCTGGGTTTCAGGATCACGAGTAAAAACATCTTCCCTTTCGAAGGTGTTGAAGCGGATCATTCCTGCAATACCGTGTGCCCCGGCAGTTCCAAATCTGCTTGAGCGCATTACGCTGGCAAAGGAAGTAACATAGGCCTGGTTAAGTTCTTCCCGGGTTATCTCACCCATTTCTTCCAGTTGGGCAATGAGATACAGAGCCATGAGATCGGTAACTGTGGCGTCAATAATGCCGTGATACTCCAGCAGGGCATCCCTGACTGTGCCATTTCCGTTAACTGTATTTGAAATTCCCAGGGCCGCTGCAATTTCATGGAATGCTGTGAGCAGAAAGAAGGCATCGGAACTGATATACTGCTGCTGATCTTCATGGATCATCATGTTTGCAATGGGCATAAGGATCTCGTCGAATTTAGCTTCCATAACATTTTTCAGCTGCATGCTGCGTGTACCTGTAATAGCAGTGACATCAGGATCCCTGGGCAGGTAAAGAGCTATGATTTTGGGTCCTGCATTGCAGTGCCCGGCATAGTAAAGTGCATCGTAAACGAATATCTCTGAGTCATCTGCCGGAACTTCCTGCTTATATTCATCCGGGACGGGAAGGCGTTCCTGAAGCATGGGTGCCATACCGGCATAACGTTCCAGTTGTGCACTCCATTCCAGGTCTTTCACCATAATATAGCTGCTATGGGCAGCCTTGAAACCGAATTTGCGGTCTTCTCCGGTATCCAGAGGACGTAAGATCAGGTCAATATTATTATCCCTCATCTCCATCCATGCCTTGTCGGTTTCCCGGAAATCATAGCTTAACATGCTTTCTGCCAGCTTTTCCAGGTAACGGGTAAAGGGTGGATATTCTGAAATTTCTGCAGTTTCTCTCAGCAGCCTTGCGATTTTCCGGTTTTGCTCGTCAAAGGCAATGGTATAGGGAATGGAAACCAGTGTGCCATCGGTTTCCCGGCGGATAATGGTGTGAGGACTAGTTTTGGTTTCATCCTCCCACTGATTGAATTCTTCCCGGTTAAGGTCGGCGGGGTAAAACCTGGCCCCCAGCGGTTTATCTTCAAAACCCGGATAAAAAGCCGTATGTCCTTCAAGCCTTCCCCAGGGTCCGTAATTGATCAGGGCATATTCCCAGGCCAGTGGATTATCCATCAATTCCTTAAGATGACCTCTGGGTCCGTAAGACTGTAACCAGAATATTTCATCAATAATGTCGGCAGCCTGCATGAGTAAAGGAATGATTTCCCGTTCCCAGTCACTCAGCCATGACAGATCTGAAGTGAGTTCCACTAATTCATATTGGTCTATTCGTTCCTGCAACTGCCGGTTGTATTCTCTTTCTTCAGCCGGTCGGCAGCCGGTAAAACCGACTATCAAAATAATTACAACCAGAATTAATGTCTTTACGCTTTTCATATCTTTTGGATTTGGTTATGTAATGTATTTGCAAAAATCAAAGGTTCATTTTCAAAGATAATAAAACTGCAGAACCAGGTTCTGTTTTGTAGTATCCGTAATAGTATTCCTGATCAATCCTTACTGTATTTGGGGAACTTCGTTTCTTTTTGCTATATTCGTTTTTTAAAACCTATCCTGCCATGAAAAAAGCTGTCTTTCTTTTTAGCCTGTTGATCTTTCTTTACATGACCCATGTTTCAGCCCAATGGTCGCTTGATGTTGAAACCGGACTGGCCTTCCAGGGTTACAATGATGTGAGAATACCCAATGTTACCGGTACTGAATTCAATTTCAACGGCGATTTTGAACTGCAGGGACCGGTTATCCCCCTGCGAATTCGACTGGGATATACTTTTAATGAACGCAATCATTTATTTGCCCTGTTTGCTCCGCTGGGATTGAATTATGACGGTCCGGCTCCCTTTGATATCAGGTTTCAGAATACAAACTTCAATGAAGGGGAATTGATTGATGGTTTTTACAAGTTCAACAGCTATCGACTCACCTACCAGCGTGACCTGTATCTCACTGATCGCTGGACCCTGGGTGCAGGATTTACCGCAAAAATCAGGGATGCAAGGGTACAACTTACCGCCGGTGATAAATCCGATAAAAAGGATGATTTGGGCTTTGTACCACTGCTAAATCTTTTTGCAAAATACCAGTTTAATGGTTTTACATTATGGTTTCAGGGCGACGGACTGGCAGGAGGGCCCGGACGTGCTTTTGATTTTTTCCTTGGCGGGAAAATTCCTGTTTTGGAAAATCTTTACCTGAAAGGAGGTTATCGTTTCCTTGAAGGCGGTGCCGATGTAAGTGATGTTTATAATTTTACGGTAGTGAATTTTGCCATTGTTGGGATTTATTGGCAGATCAATTGATAATAAAAGGGATTGGGGGAGATTAAGCCGCATAGCGGCGAAACATCACAAATCTTTAGAATTGCACTGGGTTAAAGCATCTATATTATTGGCAACAGGATAACAATGCATAAAACGAAAAAAAATCTTACGTTTCATTCTTTTTCTCAAAATAATCCCTACATTTGTTTCTTCTAAAAACAGAAAAATGAACTTTATCTTCAACCATCATCATCATAAGATGCTCATTCCCATGGAATAGTGAGTGCTGATGTTGTGTTGTACAGGCATATAACGAAACCGTGGGAAAGCATCCTGCGGTTTTTTTTTGCATAAAATTTTACGAACCATTAAACAATCATTAAAAAAAACAGTTAAAAAAGAGATTAAACGCAGGTATGACATCCCTGAAAAGCAGAAAGAAAGCAATTCAAGCAAGCAATTCTAAAGGATGACATACCTTGAATCAAAGAAAAAAAATGAAAATTAAAACAGCTCATACAGTAACTCACTTGCATCACCATCTGCATCATCATTTTGCAGTGGAATACCTGTGCAGAAAATACTGAAGGCCCGAGTAAAATATCGAACTCATTGTGAAAGGCTTGCAGTTTTCTGCGGGCCTTTCACCGTTTTGTTACCACTGCAGAGACGCGGAGACGGAGAGAATAATTGACCGGAGACGGAAGACCGAAGACGGAAGCTTGAAAGAATTACCAACCAACTCCCCCTTTGAAACCCGAAGGGTTCGACGAAGTCAACGGGGTTGGGGGGGGGGGCGTAAAATCTGAAATTAAAAATAATAACTCCGCGAATTCAGCGTCTTAGCGTCTCAGCAGTGAAAAGAAAAAAAAACTTTAAACACAAATAATATGAACAAACTACGAATTGCCATTCAAAAATCCGGCCGCCTGAGTGAGAAAAGTCTGAAACTGCTCGATGACTGCGGCATAAGCATCAGCAACGGCAACCGCACACTGCTGGCATCGGGAAAGAACTTTCCGGTTGAAATTCTTTACCTTCGCGATGACGATATACCTGGCTACATTGAAGATGGTGTAGCTGATGTAGGTATTCTGGGTGAGAACATAGTGCTTGAGAAAAGCACCCAGCTTGATATAATAAGCAGGCTGGGCTTTGCCCGCTGCCGCATGTCGCTGGCCATACCGCGTAATGAGGAATACACCGGTCCGGACTACCTGCAGGGCAAGCGCATAGCAACTACCTATCCGCGAATTCTGCAGAATTTTCTTGATGAGAAAAATATTCAGGCCGATATACACGAAATTCTTGGCTCCGTTGAAATTGCTCCATCCATTGGGCTTTCAGGAGCTATCTTTGATATTGTAAGCACGGGCAGCACTTTGCTGAGCAACGGTCTCAAGGAAGTGGAAGTGGTAATGAAATCCGAAGCTGTATTGGTATCCAGAAAAGACCTTGACACAGAAAAGCAGGAAATTCTTGATAAATTGCTTTTCAGGCTTAATTCAGTTATGAAAGCACGTACCAATCGATATGTCTTGCTCAATGCACCCAACAACAACCTCGATAAGATTATTAATATTATACCGGGGATGAAAAGCCCAACCGTTGTACCTTTGGCAGAAGAAGGCTGGAGCGCGGTGCACTCTGTAATCAGTGAAGACCGATTCTGGGAAGTGATTGACGAACTCAAGGAGGCCGGCGCCCAGGGATTGCTGGTGATACCGATTGAAAAAATGGTAAGTTAACTTTTCACCGCAGAGACACAGAGACGCAGAGAATGGAAAAGTTAGACCGAAGATGGAAGTTTGAAAGAATTACTATCCTACTCCCCCTTTCAAGGGGGTTGGGGGGATGTAAAAAACTGAAATCAAAAATCATAAATAATAAATCTTTGCGAATTCTCTGCGACTTCGCGTCTCACCGGTTCAAAAACCATTTTTCCCTATTAACTTAGTAACCCAATAACTCAACAATATGAAAACAAAGATTAACATCATCGAAAACCCACCCCGCGAAATGTGGGAAGAGCTATTAAAACGGCCGGCGCTTGACTCAGAATACCTTGAAAAGGCTGTAGAAGATATCTTTTTTGCCGTGAATCGTAAAGGTGATCAGGCGCTAAAGGATTTTACCCGTGCCTTTGACGCTGTGGAAATTGAAAAACTGCAGATTTCAGATGAAGAAATTGATGCATCGGAAAGGCTGGTAAGTCCGGGCCTTCAAAAGGCTATTCAAACAGCAGCAGCCAACATCCGTAAGTTTCATGCAGCTCAGCAATGCAAGCCCCTTAGGCTTGAAACTGCACCCGGTGTGGTTTGCTGGCAAAAGCCGGTGGCATTGCAGCGTGTGGGGCTTTACATTCCGGGAGGCAGTGCTCCGTTGTTTTCTTCTGTACTGATGCTGGCGGTGCCTGCCCGGCTGGCAGGATGCAGGGAAATTGTGCTTTGCACCCCACCTGGAAAAGATGGAAAGGTAAACCCTGCCATATTATATGCAGCAAAAATTTCGGGAGTAACCGCTGTTTACA
>SKSE01000147.1 GCA_007118135.1 Bacteroidales bacterium
ACCCGTCAGCTGACATTCACGGGGAAGGAAGGTTCTCCTGTCTGGAGCCCCGATGGAGAAAAAATTGCGTTTGTTTCGCGCAGGCATGATGGCCCCGGGCAAATTTATATTCTGAATCTGAAAGGTGGTGAAGCACAAAAAATCACCGATTTACCTGTGGGTGTTTTTTCCATAAAATGGTTCCCTGCCGGCGACCGTATTGCTTTTGGTGCCAATATCCTGCCCGAATATGATGGCGATTTCGATAAGCTCAAAGAGCTGATGGAAGAAAAAAGAAACAGCAAGGTAACAGCCAAAGTAACTGAAAATACCATGTATCGCTTCTGGGACAGATGGCTTACCGATGGTTATTACCCAAGGCTTTTCAGCGTAGATGTAAACAGTAAAAGTGTTACTGACCTTATGCCTAATACGATTAATTTTTTCAATATGATGGGCGGAGTTTCTTATGATATTTCACCTGACGGGATGGAAATTGCTGTAAGTATGAATTCAACCGAGCCTCCTTATGATAGATTAAACCATGCAATATTCCTGTTGCCCACCGATGGTAGTGGTACACTGAGAAATATCACAGCCTATAACGAAGCCGGCGATCATAGCCCGTTATACAGCCCCGATGGCAATTCTATCCTTTACGGGAAGCAGAACATATATCACTTTTACGCTGATAAGGTAGAGATGGTGAAATATGACCGAAACAACGGCTCGTTTACCAACCTGACTTCTGATAGTGATTTGTCCTGCTCAAACTGGATATGGTCGCAGGATGGACGTACCATATATTTTCATGCGGAACATAATGCCCGCAATGCCATTTTCAGCATTCCGGCAAATGGAGGGCAGCATACTAAAATTTTCGGAGAAGGAACCAATGGCAATGTGAGCATTGCCGGCAGCCGTGGTCGCGATCTGGTTTTCACCCACCAAAACTTAAATCAGCCTACTGAAATTTACAGGATGGATAATCGCGGACGCAACTTAACCCAGCTTACACGCTTCAATGAGGAGCGCCTGGCCAATTTGAATTTTGGTGAAGTCAAGGATGTTACGTACAAAGGTGCCGATGGAGCAGATGTTCAAATGTTTATTGTTTATCCGCCCGACTTTGACCCCAATAAAAAATACCCCCTTGTGCATATGATACATGGTGGCCCCCATGGAACATTTGGCGATTTCTGGCATTATCGCTGGAATGCTCATTTATTTGCTGCACCAGGCTACGTGGTTGCTATGTCAAACTTCCATGGTTCAACAAGTTTTGGTCAGGATTTTGCCATCTCTATTCATGGAGAGCACGCCAATAAACCCTTCCGCGACATAATGAAAGCCACCGATTTTATGATAGAGCGTGGATACATTGACGAAACTCGTATGGCTGCTACCGGCGGAAGTTATGGAGGTTTTTTGGTTAGCTGGATTGCAGGACATACCGATAGATTTGCCGCATTGGTAAACCACGCCGGTGTGTATGATTTACATTTACAGTTTGCTTCGGATTATGCAGGAAACAGAGGATATCAGTATGGAGGCACCCCATGGGAGAATTTTGACATTCTGAACTCGCAAAACCCGTCACAATTTGCGCACAATTTCAAAACACCCATGTTGGTAATTCATGGTGAACTGGATTACAGAGTGCCGGTCGCACACGGTTTTCTGGTTTACGGTATCTACAAGTCTATGGGTCTGGATGCCCGTCTGGTATATTATCCCGATGAAAACCACTGGATTCTCACACCACAGAACTCCATTTTCTGGTATGAAGAACTTTACAACTGGTTTGAGAGGTATCTAAAATAGAAACAACATCCTTATATTTTACAGAAAGGCTGCATTAAACATAAATTGCAGCCTTTCCTTTTTCTACAAAAACAACGCAGTCTTTGCTAATACCGGAATTGATAAATACTTTGAGACCCGAACCATGTTTTTATTGCCGACTCCGGTAAACCATATAACATTAATAATTGTTGGACTACCAGAAAATCAAAAACTAACTTCAATCAAATTTCAAAATATATGCACAATTACAATATTGTTGAGCGAGGTACCAAACTACAGGATGCAGAAAAGGCAATAATACTTATACATGGCAGGGGTGCTCCTCCGGAGGATATTCTTTCACTTGCCGATTTCTTCGAAACCCAAAATACGTATATTGCGGCACCAGAGGCTAACCAATATGTTTGGTATCCCCTGAGTTTTCTTGCACCACGCCAACAGAACCAGCCATGGCTCGACAGTGCGCTGGAAAACATTAACAGGCTTATCAGTGAAATTGAAAAGTTCATACCTACAGAAAAAATCTTTGTCATGGGGTTTTCGCAGGGAGCTTGCCTTTCGGCAGAAATTACATCGCGCAATGCCCGAAAGTTCGGAGGCATAGGCATCTTTACCGGCGGATTGATTGGCGATAAAGCCGACAGAAACAACTACACCGGAAACTTTAACGATACACCTGTATACCTAAGCAACGGCGATAATGACCCACACATCCCACTGCAGCGTACCGAAGACACTTTTACAATAATGAAGGATCTGGGTGCTAAAGTTACAAAGGAGGTTTTCCCCGGCAGGCCCCATACTATAATGATGGAAGAAATCAATAAGGCCAAAGCTATTTTTAATCTTTGAAAGGGTTTTACTTTGATTTGTCTTCCTCTTGTCGACACCTTCACATTTTTTGACATTTCAAAACCCGCATAATTTTTACCTTTGCAGCGATCACTTTAAGTTTTTCAGGGAAACCTTTCCATAAGTGTTTCCTTTTTTTATTTCGATTTGTTATGAATGTTTATCTGCGCTTAACCATAATTCTTTTAATCTTTTTTATCGCATGTTCAACCCAGCAGCAGTTTACCGGGCTTGATCCGGATACCTTGCGAGCTTTCGATGATGGTGAATACCAGGTTGCACTGGGGCATTATGAAGATTTTATTGAAAGGCATCAACATGATATACTTAGTATACCCGACAGCATTTACCTGGGTGCAGGTCTTTCAGCCTATCATCTGGGACAACCGGAAAAATCATTGAATTACCTGAATCTAATCAGACATACTGAAACAGCCGATGCAGAAGTGCATTATATCCTTGCCCTTTTAAACAGAGAGATTGATAATCTCTCGCGCGAAATTACAGCCCTGGAAATGTATCTTGCATCTGAACCGGAAGGTGAAAAAGTTTTTACCATGAAAGAAAGACTCTTTGAAACCTATGCCGAAAGCCGCAATTATGAAGATGCTGTTAAAATATGGGGAGAAATTGAAGAACATGCCGGTCGTAATGAGCCTCTTTTAAATACATATTTCCTGGTGCAGAAAGCCCTTGAAAATGATGATGTACTCGATGATATAGCTGAAGATCTTCTCTTGCTGAATCCTGACAATACTGATGCCCTTTATCATGTAGCCCGGAAATATTTCTGGCGTGCCGAGAACAGATACCAGACAGAAATGGAAGCTTATGAAAATAACCGGACTCACCAACAGTATGCCCGTTTGCTTCGCGCCTTCGAAATACTTAATACCGATTTTCACCAATCGCTCAATTACTTTATACGTTTGTACGAAATTGACCCGAGACCTGCTTATGCCCGCTATATAGGGAATATTTACCTTCGTTTTAATGATGAAGGCAAGGCCAGGTATTACCATGATAAATCCTGACCTTGATAGCTTTATTCAAGGCTCTTACCCTTAAGGAAGGTGTTGCCCATAATATTCATTGCAATGGAACCCACAGGAGCCGTAATAACAATGGACAATACCGCCACGGTAAGAATAATGTCGCCGTTGGGTACACCCAGTGCCAGTGGAACAGAGCCAATTGCAGCCTGCACGGTTGCTTTTGGAGAATAGGCCATCATACAAAAACCTTTCTCCCTTAATGTAAGGTTGGTTTGCAAAAGGGATATTAATACTCCCAGCGATCTCCCCAGCAAACCAATTCCAATTATGGCCAGCCCCACCAGCCCGGCGTCAATTGCCAATAGAAAATCAACCTCGGCTCCAACCAGAAAAAAGAGTAAAATTTCTGCAAACACCCATATTTTTGCAAACTTTCCCGACAGGGTAAGGCCCAATTCTGGTTTACGCTCAAATATTATGAACCCTATGACCATTACTCCCAGAAGTGCTGCTATAGGTATATAGTTTTGCAGCAAATCTTCGGTGGCTGTAAGCAGGATGGAGGCGGCAACAATTATGAGAATCTTTTTAGTGTGTCTGACTTTAAATCTCTTAAAAAGATAAAGCAATGCTAAAGCAATTCCCATGCCCAGCAAAGCACCTGTAACAATAGCGACAGGGATACTAACAATATGCCCGGTAACACTTAGGCTGCTACCGGTGTAGAAACCGGCAAAAGCAGAAAATATGGTTATAGCTACCACATCGTCAATGGATGCACCGGCGAGTATCATTGTGGGAATCCCTTTGTCGGCTCCCTTCCCTGTGTGAATGAAATGAAGCATTTTAGGAACAATTACCGCAGGAGAAACCGCTGCAATAATAAAACCAAGCATGCCGGCTTCCACAGCAGTGAAATCTAACAACAATACTGCGGCCAGCAAAATCACAAATCCTTCTGTAATTACAGGGATAAAACCCAGCCGGAGTGCAGGCAATCCCACTTTTTTCAGTGTTTGCCGGTGCAGGCCCAACCCCGCGCGAAGCAGTATTATGATTAATGCAATTTTGCGTAAATCTCCTGAAACCAGAAGTATACTCTCGTCAATCCAATCGAATCCATTGGGTCCGATGGCCATACCCAGAAGCAAAATCCCCAAAAATCCGGGCAAACGAATCCAGGTGAAAATTTTGTAACAAATCAAACCCAGCAATACAATTAATGCAACACTTGAGGCCATAGAGTATATGTTTTAAAAAATGAAAAATCCTGTTAGCAAGCCCATTAGATGAAGAACTTACAAACAGGAGTCATCAACTGAAAAAATCAGTGTTTAATGGTGAACTCCATCACCTTATATTTTATGTTTCTGATCAGAAAATTTCAAATCAGACTGACATAGCAGCAAAGATAACTAATTTATATCCAAATAATAAACAAGGCCCATAAAAAGATTTACAGGTAAAAGCCAACATTATCAGAAACACGGTAAATTGCCAAAAGGCATTAATATACTTTTTAGGTAGGTTGAGATACGAAAATCAAGGTTTTTTTCTTACCGGCCATTCATGCATTTTATCTGATTCAATAATCTGCAAACCTGGTTTCGCTTCTTTCATTTTGCTGATCATACAGCCAGCCACTTGTGATGCATGTATGCCGCGATAACGCTTTG
>SKSE01000334.1 GCA_007118135.1 Bacteroidales bacterium
CTTCTTTTTCATCTACACCAAGCTTATCAACGATGATAGCTTTTACTCTTGTTGAAATGTCAGACATGTTTTCTCCTTTTTTTTGTTAAACAGATTGCAAAGATAAATGATTAAAATTGTTATAACCAACTTTTTTTTGGTGGTTTTTTGTTAATATGTTAATATCCAGATATTTAATGAATTAATGCCCTTTTCTGATATTTTAAAATAAAACCGCTCATAGACTAATATACAGCTTTTTAGAGTTTTTACGTCTTGAATATGTTTTCAGATTTCAAACAATCGTTTTTTTTCTGCTAAGCAATCTTTAAGCTACCTGTCTTCCCGTAGAAAATAGTATACTATTAACAACTTCTTTCTATCCAAGATATTTAATCTAATGCAAGCTTTTTTTCTATATTTTTGAGTTTTATTTACTTTTATCACTGGCGACATATAACCCATTTACAAATATAAACATACCCACTGATGGACCAAATTAAATCCTTTTTTCGGGCATTTAACTCCTTTATTAGTCTTATCATTCTGAACTACATTTTTTTGTTCCTTTTCAGATCATGGGAAATAATTATGAGGGCCGGCAATGGTGCATTAGTTGAAATTCTTAGCGGCTTTGTTGGAGATATCATTCTTGTAAATCTTGCACTTTTGGTATTTTTTATACCTTATGCATTCATATGGCTCTGGAAACCCAAGGCAGCCATAACTGTTTCAGGAGTGCTTATGGGGTTGTTTTACTTACTATCCATTCCGGTTCAGGCCTATTACAATGCAACAGGAATAATTATTTCTGCCATAAACTTTAATTGTAGTAGTTTCTCAGCCTGGTTTTACTCGTTAATAAATATTCCTTTAGTTTCCTTTTTAATACCTTTTTTGATTTTTGTGGCCATCTTCGTGTACCTCATTCAAATTATCCGCCGACAGGAACATGTTTTTCCCAAAATAGCTGTAAATTTCTTTGCCTTTCTGCTCATCATTGCCATTCCTGCGGGTTTTGAACTTGGACTCAATTCAGATTTCTTTACAAAAAATGAACATCGAATTAATAAACTATTTCATTTTGCTGCCTCTTGCATGAGTTGTACTTTTGGCAGTCATCAGCCGGAACCTGAAGAAGTTTCTGAGATTGAAAAATACCAGAGCCTTCGTGGAAAGGATAACTACATATTGGCTGACGAATTTCCTTTATTGAGAAAAGTCGCTGCTGACCCTTGTCTAAGTCCATATTTTAGCAAAACAGAAAACGGAATGCCTCCCAATGTGGTATTGATAGTTAAGGAAGGACTTGGCAGTAAGTTCATTGACCCCGACCATGAGATTAGCTTTATGCCTTTTTTGGAAGGACTGAAACAGCAAAGCCTTTACTGGAAAAACTTCCTCTCCACATCCGATAGTCTTCAAAACACAATGGGTTCAATTTTGGGTGGACTGCCCTACGGCGATCGTGGCTTTGCCATACTGCCCATTATGCCCCGGCATTTTTCGGTAGTTAACGTACTGGGCTTTAACGACTACCATACTTCATTCTTCACGGGTAGGCACGTCTGGATTCATTCTACCGATAAACTTCTGATGGCCAGCGATATTGATGCCATTTGGCATGCACCTGATTTTGGCAGTGGCTTTAATGCCATCCGGACAGGTCCTGCAAACAGACTTTGGGGCTATAATGACCGCGATTTGGTGAAACTGTTTTTTGAAAAAAGAAATATTCAGCAAAAACCCACGCTTGAGATCTTATACACCGGCAGCATGCACAATCCCTGGCCTGTTGACAACAAGGAATATTACCGGGAGAAATTCAGAAACCTGATCCCCGATAATAATATGGAGCACAGGACACATTTTGAGCAGTTTGAAGATCAGTATATCTCACTGATGTTTGCAGATGATGCGATCAGGGACTTATTCAGAACCTACTCCGGATTGGAATCTTACAACAATACCATTTTTATTGTCACCGGCAACTATCCCATGCGTAAACTGGTTTCAGAATCTCATCTGGGAAAATACCATGTTCCTTTGTTTATTTACTCTCCTCTGTTAACAGAAAGCATGGTATTTGAAAACATCAGTAGCCATAAGGATTTTTATGACAGTTTTATTTCGCTTATGGCAGAAAAATTTGGTCTTACGACCCCTTCTTACACCACATCACTGGGGCATTCACTTTGCGGTAACGAAACCCAAAAAGTATTTATACCCTTCATGGACAGCGAAAACAAGATCAGTGAACTGGTTTACGATAAATACTTTCTTTCCTCAGATTCAGAATTATTCATAATAGAAACTGATCTTTCAACTACACCATATGATGATGCGGAAAAGCTTGAAAAAATTAAGCTCCTGCTGGATGCTTTTAAAGAAGTAAATACGATTGCATCGCAAAATCTTGTCCCTGATTCCTTATTTTTTGATTTTCTGGATTATTTTCTGCTTGAGGACATTATGCTCCGTGGGGGAACCTTCCGCCAGGAATACGTTGATATTATTGAAGAAATACCACTGGAATCAGGGTACAGGTATTACCTTGATGCTGCTTTTGTAAATCCACGTATTTCTCTTGAGGAAGTTTACCTGGTTTATGAGGTTACCGACGGGCAAGGAAATTCACTCATCTGGAAAAATTTTGGTATCCCCGACAGCGGCCGTGAAGGTTTTGGTGTGAAAGAAACAATTTACACAGAAAACCTTGCCGCAGAAGGTATGCAACTGCGTGTTTTTCTGTGGAATGAATCGCCCGTGCCTTACCATTTTGATCAGGCACGTATTACACTCTACAGAAACAAATAAAGTATAAATTAGATAAAGACACCGGGAGTATAAATGATAAAAAAGAAATCCGAAGTTCGTATTGCCATTTTTGCATCGGGCAGCGGCACCAATGCACAAAATATGATTGAATATTTCAGGGAGCATCCCATTGTTGAAATAAGTCTGATCGTAAGCAATAAGCCCGACGCATATGTATTGAAACGCGCAGAAAAAGAGAATTTACCCCATGTGCTTCTTTCAGGCAAGGACTGGGAAGAAAATGGTTTAGCAGCCCGGGTACTGAAAGATCATCAGATTGATTCTATCGTTCTTGCGGGCTACCTTCGTTTGCTCCCATCATGGCTCATAAAAAAATATCCCGGAAAAATAATTAACATCCACCCAGCCCTTCTGCCTAAATATGGCGGAAAAGGGATGTACGGCGAACATGTTCACAGGGCAGTTATTTCCAGTGGCGACAAACACTCCGGCATCACCATACACCATGTAAATGAAGAATACGATAAGGGCGACATCATCTTCCAGGCACAATGCCCGGTACTACCTTCCGACACACCGGAAAGCCTGGCTGCAAGAATCCACGAACTTGAATATGAGCATTACCCGAAGGTTTTGGAAAAGCTTATTATGTCAAATGTATGACATCTAAAGCTTCTCCACCGCTTCCTTCGCTGCTTCCAGCATGGGCTCAACGGATATGGGCATTCCCACTGCATTGCGCATCCATTCCTGGGGGATCAGGCGGCCGGTTGTAAACATACGGTCGGTTTCGGTAGCCAGATTCTTTCCTTTAACATACTGCTCGATCTGGAATTCAATCAAACGACCCAGCGGATAGGCTGAAAGGTAAAGCGGATAGGCTATCATATGAGAATAAACAGCCAGAATGGGTGAATCTGCAATACCAAATACAGGAGCAAAATAACTGTTCCATACATCTTTTGCAATAAGGATGGTTTGGTCCTTCACCTGTGAAGGAGTTGCATTCGGATTATCGTACATCCATCGCCAGATGGCCATATCAACCAATGAAACGCCCATGATCTCATAACTGCCCCATAATTTATCGAGCGTATTCAGATATTCCACATCAGGTTCATCGGTTTGAATACCTAAAAGTTCCAGGTCGCGGGTCTGGTAAATAAAAGCCAATGCTTCGGTAAAGGCGGTATTGGGCACTCCATTCATCATATAATAATCCACATCGTACAGACTGATAGTTTGCTCCACATTATGACCAAATTCGTGAATGGCAATGTTGTAACCTTTGTAATCCATACCGGATTCAGGGATACGGGTCCTGAGACGCGATACCTGTGAGCGCATCTGTGCACCCCATGCATGACCGGCACCACGGGAGGCTTCCACAACGATTTTTTCAGAAATATATTCGGCGCGCTGACGACTATAGCCCAGCCTCACCAGCAAATTGGGAAGATCTTTTTCAAATGCTTCGGCATCGGGATAGAGCCTGCGCGTTTTTTCATCCAGGTATTCTTCTGAAATGGAGCTACGTGCCTTAAAACCATCATACCAGATATCGTAGGGGCGCAACTCACGGTCCAGTCTCTGGCTGATAAGCTGGCCCACCTGCACCAGCACAGGTGAACTCACCAGTTCTGTAAACAGTTCTTCCACCTCATCCATGGAAAGTTCAAGTCCACGGTTAAATGCTCTCTCAATGTAAGTCGGATAATTGGGATTGTAAGCATCAGCCATTTTCAGGGCCCGGAAGTTATTTACAAGTTGTTCATAACGCGTGTCGGGTTCGTAGGAGAATTCAACTTCTTCTCCGTCTTTGTAAACCTTGTTTTCAAAAGGATTCCACTGGTAATCAGGGTTATTGATCACCTTTTCAGGGATATCCTGGTGAATGATACGCAACATTACCTGGTAAATCATATCCTGTTTGGGCAGGGCGTTTTCCATTCCGTAATTGGATTTTATCTCATCGCGCAATCCCCAGTGCGTGATCAGGCTCATGCCTTCGGGAAAAATAGTATTCCCATCATTATCAAGCAATTTACCCATGCGGATATTATATTCTGAAACATAATTATCTGTTTCGGTAGATATCCTGGAGATCTCCTGGCTGATGGATGCCGGCACCCTTGATATAAAAATATCGCCCATGCGCGCCATTGCCCATTCTGTGCGCGACCATTGGCCGGCATGCTCAGCTTTTTCTTCCAGTGTATAAAATGGGAAGTTAAGAATGGCAATGAAGGCAATTTTGTTTTTAAAGAAATCATCGAAAAAATGAGCTCCGGGTGAATAACCTGCAAATATCAGGTCGACCGGCTGCAGAGGACCCCAGTCGAGATGCAGGGGTTTATTGAGCTCAACGCTGATCTGGTTGCTGTGTCCCCAAAGGGCTTCAAAATTGCGCGATAAGGATTCGAAAAGCTTAGTACGCTCATCATCTCCTTTTACAAAGTGCTGAACACAAAAAGCCCGGAAGTCTTCCTGGCTGCCATCTTCGGCAGTCCAGAGGGCTGC
>SKSE01000117.1 GCA_007118135.1 Bacteroidales bacterium
ACCACATTATCAGTTGAAGATGTACCGATACCTGCCTGCAGGCGCGGAGCAATAATATCAATTTCGGGGATATTATTCCTTAGTGCTTCAATATCATCGTTGCGAAAAAAGAATCTACGTCCCCTTGGAAATCCGGCATAGGGTTCAGTGGTGGGTTGTGTCCACATGAAAACACTGTTGGTGGCAAAATCCTTCATACCATCAAATACCGCATTTTGCAGTCCTCTTCCTGAACCCAGCATGATGATAAGCATGAAAATGCCCCAGAATACACCAAAGGCTGTAAGGAATGTGCGCATTTTATTCTTTTTCAGCGCCGCAAATATTTCCTGCCATTTATCTAAATCAAACATTTCAGTAATTTTTCAGAACAAAACCATATACTTATTAACCTATAAACTTATCAACCCCTGCTTACTCATCTCTCAAAGCCTCAATGGGCTTAATTCGCGCAGCACGCTGTGCCGGTACAAAACCTGCCAGTGCTCCTGCAAAGATTAAAAGCAGAGTAGCACTTACAGCCAGGCGAAAATCTGCTGAAGGATTGGAGAAAAAGGGAGCATCTATACCCGAAATAATTTCCAGAAGTCCTACCCCGAAAACAAGTCCGATATAACCTGCAAAGGTGGTAATCAGGACGGATTCGAAAAGAATAAGTGATACAACGGAAAATGGTGTGGCTCCCAAAGCTTTTCTCACGCCAATTTCCCGGGTGCGCTCCTTAACAACAATCACCATAATATTGCTAACACCCACAATTCCGGCTATGATTGTTCCTATGCCGATGATCCAGATGAATAATCTGATCCCTTTGAAGAGACTCTGCATCTGCATATAGTTTTCGAAGCTGTTCCATGTACCCAGGGCACGGCGGTCGTCGGGGTTAAAATTATGCACTGCTGCCAGCCTGTTTCTGATATTTTCTTCAGCCCTCTGAGCTTCTTCAAGTGTGTTGGCATGAATGGTCATGGAGATTTCATGCAATCGGTTACCCCCGCTAAAAACCATCTGTGCTGTAGAAATGGGTACATAAATCAATCGCATGTTGTTATTGTTCTGGCTTTCATCCTCAAAGAATCCTACTACCTTAAAAGGAATACCATTTACCAGAATGTACTCACCCAGTGCTTTATCGGCATCGTCTCTGAACAGCATATCGCGAACCAGGGTGCTGATTACTGTAACTTTTCTGAAATTATCAAGGTCGAGCTGATTGATATACCTGCCATCAGTTATGGTAAGTGCTTCTATAAATTCATATTCGGGATGTACGTTACGGATTCCGAATGAGTGTACTTCATTTTTGTAGGTTACCTGGTTGCCCCACCGTATGTTGAACCTGCCCGAAATATATTCCCGCTGGTCGATATTGTTTTTCAGGTTTTCATAATCGTCATTGGTAAAACGCACAGGACGACCCGGATTCATCCCATTATGGGCAATACTTGTGCGGCCGGTCCAAATCCACAGGGAGTTTTTGGCAGCTCCCCTGAACTCGTTTTCAAAACCGTTTTCCAACCCTTTCCCTGAACCCAGAAGAATGATAAGCATAAAGATTCCCCATGCCACACTAAAACCGGTAAGGAAAGTTCTAAGCTTATTCTTTTTTATGGTGGTCAGGATTTCCTGCCATTTATCAAGGTCAAACATATTTTTAGGTTTCAATATTCAGTAAAATATCATCTTTATCCCGCAAGTAAGTTCCTGAACCATTAAGTGCAAAATTATTCAGGGGTTTAGGCGCAAAATCTGCTTCAATATTGCCGTCTTTTAGTTTGACTACCCTTTTTGTCATACGTGAAATATCATCTTCGTGGGTAACAATGATTACAGTAATTCCTTCTTTATTGATATCTCTGAGAATTGCCATTACTTCAAAAGAAGTGACCGAATCCAGCGCACCTGTTGGCTCATCGGCAAATATCACTTTAGGATTTGCAATAAGTGAACGTGCTATAGCCACTCTTTGCTTTTGCCCGCCTGAAAGTTCATTGGGCATATGCTCTGCCCAATCCATCAAACCAACCTTCTCAAGGTACTCCATAGCAATTTTGTTACGCTTTTTACGGCTGATTTTTTTATAATACAAGGGCAATGCAACATTTTCAAGGGCATTCTTAAAAGAGATAAGATTGAACGACTGAAATACAAAACCAATATACTCATTGCGCATAAGTGCAGCTTTGGTTTCAGATAAACCTGCTATAACCTTACCATCCAGCCTGTATTCTCCCTCATCATAATTATCAAGAATTCCCAGGATGTTCAGTAAAGTTGATTTACCTGAACCTGAACTGCCCATTATTGAGACAAGTTCACCTTTCTCAATTTCGAGATTAATTCCTTTTAAAACATGCAGGGAGTTCAATCCCATTTTGTACGACTTGTGAATATTTTGTAAAGTGATCATCTTTAAAGTATTTAGATTGCCTTATGGCTAATATCAAACCAAAGTATTTAATGCTCTGATAATGTGTTTTTTATATTAGTTAAATGTGAATTTGAGAAAAAATATTTGTTCATGATCGCACAAAACTTGTCCGTATACGAACAGGCTATTTTTCTTTTTGATTTTTATGCCTGGGAAAAGATTCAGGTCTTTTCAGGACGGATAAATAAGGAGAATGGTTACAAACAAATGTATAATTTCCGATTTCATGCATGGAAAAATTTAAAAAAAAATTATTTTTGCGCCTGATTTGCAAGGCTCTGAATCCAGTTAATAGTTTGCAGGACTAAAAAGATCATTCTATAAAAAAGTAATTACCTAAACTGAAAAAAATGGAACACATTTCCGATCAAATGGCCAACGCCCACATTCTTAACCAGTTCTGGTTAACTTTCCTACTTGTAATATCTATGGTACTGGTATCAAGGACATTTGTGGCAGGTACGCGTTATTCTCCTATACTGATCATCGTGGTTTTCGGGCTTATCATGGGTTATGTGCTGGTAGGAACAGGAATGGGTACCCCGGGGTTGAGCGAATTTCCCATTGTAGATTTTACCAGTAAGGTAACCATTACAGCGCTTACAGCTTCATTCTTTGTTGGGGGACAGGAGATCAAAAAAATCATGTCGAACCAGGAGATCGACAAAAAGGATATTGTTGTTCCTTCGGATGAAGAAATGTTTTTGGGTACAAAATTTACACAGTTCATGTTCCTGATCCGTTCCTTTTTTGTATTGATAGGTATTGAATCCATGAAAAGAGTTATTATTGGGTATAACAACAATGAACCTCTCGACAATTTCTATCCACTGCTGGGCTATCTGGGTTTGGTGGGCTCCATAATCCTTATTGATTACCGTGCCAAAATAACCAATAAACCGGTATATATAAGAAAGGGCATCATTGAAACAGGATTGATACTGGGAATTCTTGTGCTTTCGTGGCATATCGCCCGATGGATACGCCCCACCATTGCACTTCCGGAAATATTCTTTGCTATGATTCTCTCTGTTACGATGGGAATGATATTTTCGCGCTGGAAATTCGGACCCACCATTCGTTCGTTACTTTTTGCAGGAATACCCGTAGTTCTTGCTGCCAATTTCATGGTAGGGGGGTCAAGAATTGCTGAAGCTTTTACACTTACAGGAATGACTTCCGTATTGTCATTCGGGTTTTTCGGACAATTACTTTGGATGTTTGGAGGGCTTACCATATTAATTTGGCTGGGTAAATCGAACAACATAAGAAACCTTGCACCCGGTATGGCGGGTTCACTTTCACACTCAGGTCTTACCGGTGCATGTACGGCAGGTGACCTGGGTCCTGAAGCACAGGTAAGGGCGCCCATAATGATCAATATTCCTTTTATCGGACACATTTTTGTATTTTCCATTCTGGCTGCAAGTGCCACCACCGGAAAACTGCTTATACCTTACACATTGATTGTTGTTGCAGTGGGTATGGCTCTTACCTGGTGGGCACTGATAACTCTCAGAAAAGCCAATAACAAAGATTCTAAAGAAATTCGTGGATTAATGATTTTTTCTTTGGGATGGCAATTGGTGGCTGTTTTTGGTGGTTTGCTGATTTTAAATCTGGGTGGTATGGGACTAAATGATTCTGTCATGGCTAATGCTTCTGCAATTTCTCACTTCGGGCTTTTTGCTGCCATTCAGGGAGGAATGTTTGGTGAACAGGCAGCCGGGCTAATTGCTTTTGTATTTGCCATGCCATTCCTGGTGCACCCCCTGGTATTTGGAATCTTTGGTAAAACTGCCGAAAATGACGGCATTATGCCCAAAACAATTGTATTTATCCTTGCTGCAATCGGTGTAATTGGGGTAAGTTATGCTTTAATATTCTGAAATTATGGATAATTTAACTCATTCCTATACTTTTAAGGTCCAACCCCAAGACATTGATCAACTCAACCACGTGAATAATGTGATTTTCGTTCAATGGATCCAGGATGCTGCTGTCAGCCACTGGAATAAGGTTGCTGCCGATGATATTAAAGAAAAATTTGTTTGGGTAATTGTAAGACATGAAATCGATTACAGGCATCCTGCAAAACTTAATGACGAAATATTTGTAAAAACATGGGTATTAAATGCCAAAGGTGTTAGCTCTGAGCGAAGGGTGCAGTTTTTCCGAAAGGATGATATGAAACTGCTTGTAGAGTCAAAAACTACATGGTGCATGGTTGATGCTGAAACTCATCGCCCTGTGCGTATTACAGATGAAGTAAGAAATCTGTTCCTGTCCGAAAACAATATCTGAAAGAATTACATAGTCTACTTCTTAGTTTTCTGGCATGAAAAAAGCCTGAAGTTCCAGATAATGCTTCAGGCTTTTAAACTTTTTATCCAAATGTTGAAAACTAAAATGGTAGATCTCCGTCGTCAGGATCTTCTACAATATTTGCATCCTGAGCTGATGATTGACCTGAGCCACTATCCTGTGTTGCACCGCCTTCCGATCTGGGTCCTCCCAAAAAGGTCATCTGGTTGCCAAAAATCTCTGTGATGTATTTTTTAACACCCTCTTTATCATCATAAGAACGGGTTTTTATTCTGCCCTCGAGATAAATTGAATTTCCTTTTTTCAGGTACTTCTCTGCAAGTTCTGCCAACTGGTTCCACAAAACAATATTGTGCCACTCAGTAGATTCCTGCCTTTGTCCGTCTTTTCCTTTAAAATACTCAGTTGTAGCAAGCGGAAAATTTGCAACCTTAGATCCACTCTCAAG
>SKSE01000286.1 GCA_007118135.1 Bacteroidales bacterium
AAATTACATTCTCCATATCAATACCTACAATATCATAACCCGGCATGGCTTGCTGGTAAATTGCAATGGCTTCATTGTTAAGCACGGTTTGGTGATATTGCGGCACCAGCACAAGGTCATTCAGAATAAGAGAATTGGTGAAAGTGCGATAGTGTGCCTGTGGCGGATAGTTTCCGATCGGAGATGGCACCATGGGTATACGAACTACCTGGTAGTCTCTTTCATAGCAGGTTTGATAGTTTTCAAGTACATAGTTAAGATTGCTCTCAATATAAGGCCCATCGGAAACACCCGTAGGAAATTGTGCAACCAGCAAGGTCTCTTCATCCAGCAGTTTCATGTGCATATCCAGGTGGCTTATGTTATCGTATGGGAGTTCGTCCATTTTGATATAACGGTCGATGCCCATATAGGCATATTTTATGGCGTCAATCTGGCTTTCATTCAATGATGGATTTTCTGCGACAATTAATTTAGATGAAAACCCTGTACCATGACCATCAGTCATAAAATTACCTCCTGTTGCAATAAGTCTGTTGGGGTTCGTGGTCATCTGAAATACTTCCACATCAAGTGTATTGCCCAGATTTACAGGTAGTAAATTGTCTTCAGGACGGGGCCGGTTGTAAACCCAATCAACAAAGGCCAGTTCATCCGTACCGTCTAGATAAACACTTTGCGGGCCGTAGTCTCTTACCCATACTGAATTAAAGGGCAATTGAAGTATGATGATGTTATCAAGGCTTACATCGCCTTGTGTCAGGTAAGATTGCACTTGTGATGCATCGTCAGCAATAATATAAACCGGCACCCTCAAACGACTGTGCCTTACAATTTCACGTAGCTCTGCAGAATAGGATGCCCAGGTTATTATTACACCACCTGCTTCTTCAAATTCAGCAGGTGTGCGGGGCGGCGATGCAGGAGGCTGGATTCCCTTATCTCCATATTCAAAAGTGCGGATATACTCATCGTAGACTTCTTTTTCAGCTTCAGTTAATCCTTTGGGAAAAAACTCTTGTGCAGTTGCAGTAAAACTTATCAGAAAAGAAATAGCGAAAAATGTAAAATATTTGAAAGGCATTAAATGTAGGTTGGGATTATTAATAATTTAAAATATTTAGTGAGTCGGCAGGTTGAAAGTTTACAATGCAAATTTACAAATTAAAAGTATAAAGGTTTGGCAAGGTATTAAAAGTTTAAAATCCTAATGGGAACCTGATGGTTGGAACTTAAGTTTCAATAACCTTATTATTATACGTAATAATTCGTATGGATGACATAAGTAATAAGTGCAAAACAATTAGGGGAATACATCAATTGTAAAATTAACGAAATGGGCTTATTTTTCGATTAGAAAACAATATCTTCAGATGACTGTGTCTGTTGTTGGTTTATAGATGTTTAATTCAATAGAAGAGAGATTATTATAATTACTTCTATTTCAATATTATAAAAAGTGGTTTTAATTGTATATGCTCAGATATTTTTTGATATTTCAGGTAACGTTTTTGCTAGCTATGCAAATTATTGCTTCCAATAAATGGATTGTTTGTAACCAGCATAGTGAAGATTCTCATTACCGCAGCATACAATCTGCGATAGAACATGCAGCTCCTTATGATACAATTTTTGTTAAGGGTTCGCCTGTTAATTACGGAAATGTTTTGCTTGAAAAACCATTGGTTCTTGTAGCTGAGGGTTCATTGTATGGTGAGCTACCTGTTTATTCGGCAAAACTTACCCGTATATTACTTACGTCCAATCCATTTCGTCGAACCATTTCCTCAGGAAGCAGTATTATTGGCTTTGAGTTTCCTTACTTTGCAGGCTACAGACCCAATATTGTTACTGTTTCGGATGGAAAAACAAAAATTCAGAATATCACTATCAAGAGGAACTGGATTTGGTTTATCAAGATTACGGGTGAAGCGGAAAACTGGACCTTAAGGAACAATATAATAAGGGGTTGGGTAAATGGGGGTTCAACCAGAGAGCAAGCAAATGCCGGACCCGGGGATTTTTACTTTCAAAACAATATCATCAATTCCATTTACGGTTTTAAACACGGGAAAATCTATATTCAAAATAATATAATTACCGGCAGACTCAAGGGTATTGCAGGTGGTGATATCTATAACAATATTTTTACACGCGAGACTTTGGTTCTGGAAAATGTTTATGGTTGTAGTTTCAAAGGCAATATTGCTGTAAGCAGCAAATTGGGAAGTATTGATTGTTACCAGTTCCCTGATCGTTTCGAAAGTATGAACACCTGTTATGGGGTTGCAAACACAGGAACAGGAAACAGGACAGGTACTGATCCTGGTTTCGCATATTGGCCAAGCAATGATATAATGGGGGGAAGTGTATTTAAACTCAATGGAAGCTCTTTTGCATTAAGGGCAGGTGTCAATGGTCAACAGGCCGGAATTTTTGGTGGCCTTTATCCATTTCCGGAAAATGCTTTCAGAAACCTGAAGATGGAAGATCCTTTTCCCTCCTTTGTTACTTCCATATATTGATTATTTGCAAACCGGTGGTATGGCATCTTATTTCAGATTCAATAACTGATGTCAAAATCATCCGGAACGGGCCTTGATATTTCCTGAACAATAACGTTTGATACACGGGCCAGCATAGGTCCCTTTCTGCACCAGTTAACGAAAAGCTCAATATTTCTTTCTTCACCGCAGGCTTCAGCATATACTGAACCGTCGGGCATGTTTTTCACGAATCCTTTGATGCCAAACTTTCGTGCAGCGTTTTGGGTTTGGTATCGGAATCCAACCCCCTGCACACGCCCCTTAATAGCAATACTTATACACTTAACTTCCATTACAAATTGGCTTTATTCGATACTAATAACTGATTCTTTTGCCGGTTCTCTTGTTTCTCAAAAAACCGGAAATAATCTGTCTTACATCCTTGTTGTCCTCTGCAGGTGTTAGATAATTCCTGAAATCATCTGCGTTGGCAAGTGTTTCTGCTCTTTCCACATAGCCATATCCCAGGTAGGTTCCGTTTTCTATCATAATAAAGGCAGATTCCGATGGTGAACGACCGTTATCCAGTACTATAAGGTTTTCTTTTATGAATCCTGCATGATCAATGGCCTCCTGTGCTCTTAAGTTATAGTCTTCCGGAGATTCTTTTCCTAAACATGCACCCCGGCATTGTTTTACAGCATATTGAAAGCAGGCTCCATTGGTACTGAATAGCCCGGTCAGATTCTGACAAAGGTTAAATTTATCAGTAATATTGTAGAGAAAATTTTTGCCCTTTTCAAGGCTGGCAAAACTCGTATGTGGCATACTGCCGTTTGATGTTTTATCTAATTTAATGCACAGATAGCCTTTCTCATCTTTGTAACTGTAAAGTCCGTAATTATACATGCATCTTCTTTGCAGACGATTGAAAAGTGGTTTGTGAATCTTGATTTGTTCCGATTCTCTCAGTAATGCCAGTAATTCGCTGCCGGTGGTTTCATGATGTATGTGGGTAATCATGCCCACCATTTCGAGTGCTTTTTTGCTGGTTACTCTGCTTAGATGCGACAACACACGCTGCCGAATATTTTTGCTTTTACCAATATAGATGATGTTATCTTTCTCATCCAGAAAATAATAAATGCCTGTTTTTGATGGAAGTGTTTCTATAATCTGGCGGGTAATAGCAGGGTTTACAGGAGTGTTGTTAAAGCCTGTGCCTAATGTTTCGAGAAAAAGTCCGTTGGTATTTTGCTTCAACAGAAGTTCAAAAAGCTTTACTGTTGCCATAGCATCTCCTGCAGCACGGTGACGATCTTCAATTTGAATATCCAGCTCGCGGCAAAGCCGGCCTAAGCTGTAAGATTTTTTTCCGGGAATGAGTTTGCGGCTAAGCTTTACGGTACAAAGACATTCACGCTGATAATAATAGCCCAGGTTTTTAAATTCTGATTTTATAAAATTGTAATCAAAACTGGCATTGTGGGCCACGAAAATTGTTCCTTCAGTAATTTCTACAATATCTCTTGCTACTTCATAAAACTTTGGCGCCCTGGCTACCATTTCATCAGAAATACCCGTCATACGGCTAATAAATGGAGGTATATGTCGCTCAGGATTAATGAGAGTTCTGTATTCCTTAATTACATTCTTTCCATCATGCACATATATGGCTATCTCCGTGATTTTATCGCGGTAAGGATTACCTCCGGTGGTTTCTATGTCGATAATGGAATACATTCTTTTCAGGAAACAGATGATAGCCACAAAAGTAACCCTAATCTCATAAATCCTGTTGAAAAACTCAGTTAATGTTTATAGTTTTTCTTCCAGTAAATTGTAAGTCAGTTCATTTTCCTGAAGAAAAAGATTTACCACTTTTCGCGCTTCATCAAAAGAATTCACCTGCATCATCTCCGCCCTTAGTTCTGCAGCTCCGCGGAAACCTGAAATATAGATTTTGAAAAACCGCCTGAGAATAGCAAAGTTCTTTGAATTACCCCAGTTTTTTTTAAAAAGGCTGAGATGGAGCAGGAGGGTATCAAGCCTTTCATGCACAGGTATTTCAGAGCGTGTGGGATTGAAAAGCCATGGGTTGGAAAATATACCCCTGCCGATCATGACCCCGTCTGTATTGAAGTGTTTGCATTTTTCAATGCCTTCATTGTATGAAAGCACATCTCCGTTTCCAATAATCTTTATGTTTTTTGCCATCTGGTCGCGCATGTGGGCAGCCTTTGCAATTTCATCCCAGTTTGCCTGTCCCTCCGACATTTGCTTCTGAATCCTTCCGTGCAGGGTAATGGCATCCAGCGGCTGCCTGAGCAAAAAATCCATCCATCTTTCCGTTTCAATCTTTTTTACTCCCAGCCGGGTTTTCAAACTCACCGGAAGATGTGTTGCCTCACGGGTGGCTGCAATGATTTCTCCGGCAAGGGATTCATTATCTATCAGGGCTGAGCAACTGCCCTGGGCCACCACATTGCGAACAGGACAGCCCATATTGATATCAATACCATCAAACCTGTATTCTTCAGTAATATACTTTACCGCTTCATGATACTTTTCGGGATTGTTGCCCCATATCTGGGCTACAATTTTAATGTTAAGTGACCGTAACAGTTCACGTTCACTTTCTGAAACCTTTAGTCTTAGCTCTACTTTCGGGCGACCCACAGGATGGCACAAGC
>SKSE01000228.1 GCA_007118135.1 Bacteroidales bacterium
GCCTTTTTGGCTGCAAGCACTGTAGGTTCAATAAATCCATAAATACCACCGATCATCAGGTCGTTGGTTTCCATGCCGTAGTTGTCTTCTATCTGCACTTCATAACGACCACGCAGGTATACTCCACTGTTGCTCCCTTCAGGATACCTGAATTCAACACTGAGTTTGAAGTCATCAAACTTTTCTTTGGTCACCAGGTTGCCTCCAACTTCCTCATTTACAAGGATGCCGTCGATCATACGGAATTTATTATTGTCGGGGATGATCCAGCGCGACATGTTGTCGTCGAGCAGGTTTTTGGGGCTGCCCCATACCGGTGGGCTCTCACGGGTAAGACTGGGGGCGCGTACACCTGTCCAGTAAAGTGTATGGCCGTCCAAAACTTTAAAGCCACTCAACTTATCATCCTGTAAGGTAAATTCAAAATAAATATCGTCGATATCCATCCACTGTGGGGGTATGGTAAAATGGTATTTCCCTTCATCACTGTATTTTACTTCAGCTATGGGGCGTGCACTTCCTTCATATCCAACATAATGCCCAATCAGGGTAGAAAAGCCTGATTTTCTAACCTCCAGCCAGCCGGGAAATCCTTCGGTATCCATTAGTCCATGCCTGAAAAGCCCGAGCTCTTCCAGTTCTCTGTCTTCAATTACTACGGTAAGGTTCCAGCGGCCTATAACATCCATACGATCGCCACCCGACATGGCAAAGCCTGATGCCTGAAAAGCCAGGATAAATACAAGGGTTAAAAGAATGTTTCTGTGTTTCTTCATAGTTTATTTCGTTTTAAAATGATAAAATGTGATGAATTTATACTTATCAGCATAACCTGAATAGCTAAACTATAAAAAAAAATGATATGAACAAAATATACTCCCGGATTAAGGATTTCAATATTGATAACATTCTTTTGACTATAACCGGCTATAAGATGGCCTGTAAAATTATACAGTTGCACCCGTGAACATATAACTCATACCAGTAACATGGTTTACATTACAACTGCAGAAGGTGTATTTGAGAAGAAGTTGCAGGTAAGGCAGGGTAATACATAGTACAATTCAGGATTTTTTGCCTTACGCAAAGGCGGGAAGGAGACGCGGAGAGGGCAGAGATTGGAAGAATGAACTTTGGTTAATATCCAAACCTTAGATTAATGCAAGCACTGTAAATCTTGTTCGAGTATTTTTCATAGATTTAAGGATATAATTAATGGTTAATTATACCTTAACCTGCCGACCAGATAAATCTAGCAACTCTACCCTCATAGTATAGAGTGATATGTAAAAAATGAAAAGTTATTCCGGAAACAAATTATTCCCTGAGCATAATACACTACTCCTACCTGATCCTCACCAATTGGATAACTTCGGTACCAATATCCTGGAGTTCGGTGATTTGGCCTGTGGGTGATATTTGTGAGATTACTACATTCCCGTCGCTCATACGCAAAGCATGGATCATAACATAATCATCGGAAGTAACGGTCATTTTGTAAACATCGTACGAGCCTCGCGGTACCAAATGCTGCATCTGGTGCGGAAAAACTGACGGGTCAACCTTTAACAGTACCGGCTGGTTGCCATCCATGCCGCTGAGATAATAATTGTTATCAGAACTGATGCCTATTCTTATTTGTGTTATACCCAAATCTGACATGGCGAATGCCTTTATTTCCATTTCAGGGTTGTACACCTCTGCAACCACTTTCCCGTCAATATTCATGTGATCAGAGAATTCCATGGCGACGATCTTGTTCAGGTTGCGCATTTTGAAGATGTAACTATTGGACATGTAGGTCAATTCGGCAGAAGGATGGTTTACCTCGCCAATCAGGTGATAATTAACCGTACCGTTTTCTATGCTAATTCTTTCAACAACCGGTAGTATTACTTCTCCAGCCTGGTACTGTGGGGTGTAAGAAAAATAGAAATTATTGTCAAAGCCCCTCCAGAATGGACTCAGGTTTTTTTCCGGATAGGCCAGCCCGCCGTTGCTAAAACGAATCCGGGTGCCACCCGCGGTGCTAATGCCCCCCGAATTGAATATAATGTGTCCCTGGCCGTTGACTCTATAGTTCATAACCCCTTCGCCGGTATGGCCGCCGGTAGTGAGCTGGTGCATGGTCACATTTTCAGGATTTTGGGTACTTAACTTCATTATGTCGCCCTTGCCAACATAGTAGATGTAGCCTGCATCATCACGCTGGATCAGGACAGAGCTTTCTTCGTTTCGAAACATCTGGTGATAATGGTTCCACCGGGTATCGGGCCCGAAGCCCAGCGGCAATTCATATACTGCCCCATCTGATTTTCGCACTAAGTAATCATATTGGTAAGGATGGTGGGGGTCTCCCTCTTTTTCTTCCTGAAAGCTCACGATCAGGTGATTATCGTCAGCGTCAAATATATTCACAGGATAGATAGTAGAAGTTACTTCAATGGAATCGATCTGTATTTCAGTTCCCTTATCTGTTTCGATGTAGATTGTGTCAATTTGCCAATACCTGATCTCCTGCACCACGCCATCTTCGGTAATCTTGAAAAGGGAGTTGTCGCTTTGATCAGCATATTGCCCATCCGACTTTTTCTTACTATCAGAACCGCCAATAATCAGCGCCCTGGCATCTATCACGTCCAAAAAAGAGAGCTTCCCTTCTACCCTTCGTTCAAAACGTTCGTTTTCGTTTTTATCGCAACCCCAAAAAGTCAGGATAAAAACCAAACCCAGTAATGGGAAAATCATTTTGAAACCATTGGACATCAATACATTCACGCTATTGTTATTCTTATTGTTTTCCATATTGTGATTTTTTTGAATTCAGGCTAAAGTACAATGAGAAATCCGAATAGATATCCGTTAAATTACTTAATTCTCATTTGCCCTTAAATATGGAACTGTAACCAGGAAGGCTTTCGTGATATCAAAAAAGCATTGTATTCATCAACCCGACATATTAGGTTAATAATACAGTTAATGATCTGAACAAAATATACTCCAGTATTAAGGTTTTCATTGTTGATAACATTCTTTTGACTGTAACCGGCTATAAGATGGCCTGTAAGATTATACAATTGCACCCATGAACAAATAACTCATATCAGTAACATGGCTTACATTACAATTGCTGAAGGGAGGTTTGCTTGAAACAGGGGGGTCGATTAGTGAGAAATAAAATAAAAAATGGGAGGCTGTTTCAAAAGTCAGTTTTGATTTGGACACTGAGCCTGTCGAAGTGGGTATCTGGCTGATAATCAAATGTCGGAGCTATTTCAAAAGGAATGTAGCGTTATCACCAAGCATATTAACAATGTTTTTGCCGAGGGGGAGTTAGATGAAAAAAAGCAATGTGCAAATTTTGCACATTAGTGGTTGGATATTCCGGACCAGAGTGGCCCCTCTGTGGCAGGGGATTAAGTTAAATACTTAATCCGAAAAACGTGTCTCAAATTATGTTCACAAAAAAAACCACTCACAATAAAACATCGTAAGTGGCTTTTATTTTGTGGGCCCACCTGGGCTCGAACCAGGGACCAACTGATTATGAGTCAGCTACTCTAACCAACTGAGCTATGGGCCCGGCAAAAACGATAGTTTGGCACCTTGTTTTTGAGTGTGCAAAGATAAGTAAGTTTATTTTATTATTGTAAATAAAAAATGATTTTTTACTTACCCTGCCACCGTTATCCCCAGCGTTATCAAAAGGGCCAGTATGATGGCATAGGCAGCAATCCCCACAAAGGTGTACAGCATCAAAATATCTTTTCTCACCTTAAGCACTTTGCAGGTTACGGCAACGGCCCAAACTCCTATCCAGGGAGTAAAAACGGCAATGAACCATTTACCCCTGCGATTGATTTTTTCTTCCAGGGAAGGCTTGATGAGTTTTTGCTGCCAGCGGCGGAAGCGTTTAAATTTCTCCAGCCACCCATATCCATATTCAATAAGAGGTACGGGCATAAAATTGCCCAGAACCGCCCAGAGAACTACAGAGTAAGGGTCCAGCCCAATGACAAAACCATAGGGTATAGCCACATAAATTTCAAAAAATGGGAAAAAGCCGGCAAACCATACAGAAAATGCCAGGGCAATATATTCAAGCATAACGTAGTTGCGTTTAATAAGGTTTTCTGCGTGTCTGGCAGTGGAAGCTTAACCTACCCTGTAAACCTGCCGATGCACCTCCACCTTAAACCACCGGCAAAACAATTCGTAGCTTAGTTCCTCAGGCCAAAATGTGGATTCGTGCCACTCTGCCAGTTCATTTTCAAGGAGTTCTTTGTAGTGATTTCTCACGAAATTTTCCGCTTCGGTGGCGGTATTCACACCTTTGACCAGGTATGTGCCATAATCGCCGGGGAACTCATAATCGCTATCGCTGCCGGCTCTGTTGTCGGCGTCCTTTAACCAGTCGGTAAAAGGTTGCTTGCGTCTGAGTACCAGGGCTGCGAATTTTTTGGATTTGATTTTCATGGAATTACTTTTATTAGGGGGATATTACAATCATATTTCTAACAAAAATACAAATAACAAAATGTCCATCAAAACATGTAAATTTGCTTCTTACATAAAAAATCAGGCATGATTATCAGAAACATCATATTTGACCTGGGTGGAGTGCTGTTGAATATTGATCAGCATGCTACCCTTAAAGCTTTCGGTAAACTGGGTGTTAATAATTTTGATGAGTTTTTCACCTTTGCAAAGCAGAGCCACCTGTTTGACCGGCTCGACAAGGGTGAGGTGAGTCCCGAGGAGTTTCGCGACGAGATACGTCGTATCAGCGGTAATAACTTTAAGGATGCTGAAATTGATGCTGCCTGGAATGCCATGCTGCTCGACTTACCCCGGGAGCGTATTACTCTGCTGGAAATGGCCCGTGAACATTACCGAATCTTCCTTCTGAGCAACACCAACTCCATCCATTATCCTACCTATACCCGCTATATGAAGGAGAATTATGGTTACAACAGTCTTTCCAATCTTTTTGAAAGAGATTATCTTTCGCATGAGGTGGGTATGCGTAAGCCCGATCCGGGAATTTTTCAGTTTGTTTTGGATGAAAACAATCTGAATCCCAAAGAAACCCTTTTTATTGATGACACGGAACGACATGTGGAGGGTGCGCGAAAAA
>SKSE01000046.1 GCA_007118135.1 Bacteroidales bacterium
CAGGCGTGTTGATGTCAATTACCCTGCGGGCACCCGCTTTACTGCCCCATGCTTCTGTAAGAATTCTTACATCAGGATTCTCTTCACGGAAAGCCCGGGAGAGTTCATGAACGGGCAAGGTAAGACTTCCGGCGTGGATAATGTAAAGTGTATTTTCAGAAGAAGACCTGCTGCCGGATTTGCATCCTGAAGCAAAAACAACTATGGAAAATAGAAGGATAATTCGTAATGTTTTCATAATAAATAATTTTGGTTCCTTTCAGGTTATTGAAATTCCGTTTTCACAAATTTAATCTTTCAAATTATTAATAATTCTTAATCTTTTAATCAAAAAAAGACCGGGCCTGTATGAACACCCGGTCTTGATGTCGCCGCTAAAAAATGGAATTTTGCACGGTCCGGAGGATTTCAGGACGACGGTATTAAAAAGAATATTTTACTTCTGCATTTATAACTCTTCCAGGGGCGATCATGTTACGTGAGTCAATATAATCTTGGTTAAAAAGGTTATGGACTTTGAGTGCTACAGATAATCCGCGGAAAACAGGACGCCACAGATGAAGATCAATATAGTTGAAAGCTTCAATTTCTTCTGTATTAACATCATTGAGCCATTGAGAACCTTTATGATTGAAGGATATCATCGAATTAACAATATTATTGCGCCAGATTAAAGATGTATGAAAAATATCCCTGGGTTGATACACCAGTTCTTTACCGGTAAGATCAGCGTCCTCATTGGGGTCAAGAACCCTGAATTCTTTTATTTCAGTGTGGGTATAGCTGTAGGATACGAGCCAGTTTAAACCGGTTCTGATAAGGAAGTCAGCACCTATTTCTGCACCAAGTATTTCGACCCTCCCAATATTATCTTTTATACGTATTGGACGCAACCGGTTATTCATTATGAGTGAATCACCTGTTGCAATGTAGGCATGATAGTCTCGTCCCTGCGCATAAAATACTGCAGGAGAGAATGTAAAAGTTCCTCCGAAGAAAATATCTCCACCCAGTTCAAAATTATTGAGATATTCGGGTTGCAGATCAGGGTTGGCTATTTTCATTCCTCCTGAAATGCGTCCTGTTCTGCACATATCATCCAGTACCGGAGCTCTGAAACCCTGGCTATACCCGGCATAAACTCTATAGCTTCGGGGGATATGATATTGAACAGATAAGCGGGGACTAAATGCTAAAAAGCTGGCATCTTCCAGGTCACCGGCAAAATCCTGCAAAAAAGCGGTTTCGTTGGTTGGAGTGTTTACAAGAAAGGCTCCATCATAAAAGTTCGCATAGTCAAAACGTAAACCGGCAAGAATGCTCCATGGAGTTTCTGCCAAACGGATTTCATCCTGAAGATAAATGCCCAATTGATTCATCTTTCCTAAATTCAGAACCTGATCGGTGCTGGTTAGGTAAATATCAGCTCCATCAACAGCTCCATGACGAAGGTCAATTCCTGTTGTGATCGTGTGATTTTGAAGTGGATTAAAGGTAAAAGATGAAAGAAATCCCATATCATCCCGAACAGATTCCACATCATAGCGGCTTATTCTATTATTTCTAAGGTTTTCACGGATATTTTGGTAATTTTCTCTCTGACCGTATAAAGTCATATTTAGCTGACTGTTATTTTGGAAACTGCCCCTGTAAGTTAATCTACCATTAAAGGTTGTGTAAGAATTGTAAGCGCCATCAGGAGCTGCAAGGTTTTCGTTTTCAAATCCAAAACCCGTAAAATTGGCACCGGTACCCCTTTTCCCTGTATAATAAGATAGTGAACCCTCAATCATTTGTTCAGGTGAAACGAAATAACCGGCACGAGCCCCTGCCTGGTATTCATTGAGAAAAGAAGCCACAGAAAATTCGTCAATTTCATCTGCAGGGGTTGTAATATAACCATCACTCATGCGATAGCGACCATCAACTCCCCAAAAAAAGTTTCCGTTGCGCCCCAAAACTGCCGCCTGTGTGTTGGTTGTTTCAAAGCTACCATAGCTTTGACTTACAAATCCCTGAATGCTTTCAGAAGGCGTAGGTGAAATCAGATTAATTACCCCTCCCATGGCGTTGCCACCGTGAATGCTTGATCCCGGACCTTTCATCACTTCAACCTGCTCAATATCCTGGGCATTGATTGCATTCCAGTTAACTGAACCTCCATCGGTCTTATTAACAGGAACACCATCAACCATAACAAGAGTTCGTCCTGCTTCACTACCCATTCCACGCATGGAAACAGTAGCAGAACCCAGAAAAGATGCTCCACGACTCACAGAAATTCCAGGGATGGCACGCAAATAGTCATCAGCCGACAAAGCCGGGATGGCTTCAACCTTGTCTTTCTCCAGAACATCAACTCTTAACGGTACATCATACTTGTCGCGTCGGCTTCTTGTAGCGGTAACGATAACAGTTCCCAACTGGCGAAATTCAGGTTTCAGCGCAACAGATAAAGTTCTTTCACCTGCTCTTATAGTAATTTCCCTGCTTTCATAACCCACAAAACTGATATCAAGAACATAACCCTGCCCTTCAGCCAAACGAAGGGAAAATGTTCCATCAGTTGCACTGGTAGTTCCAGTTTGGGTATCTTTTACTTTGATAACTGCACCTGCCAGGGGTTCATTGGTCTCAGAATCAACAATCTTCCCGCTAATGGTTTGCTGGGCAAATAACATATTACTGCCAACAAGCAAGCAAATAATAAATAGTACTTTACGCATAGAATTCACAAGTTTTGGTTATGCATATTTTGCATAACGGTTAATAAAAAAAACTAAGACAATTTTACCGACTTGCAATTACTGCATATCGAACAACAAAAAAATATCAATCAACAATTTTATTCAAATCTTCCACCATTCTGTCAAAGGATTCATTCAGCCGGGGCTCAACATCTGCATATAGTTTATCAAAAAATGCAACAATATGCTCACCTTTGCTGGTAAGAACTGTTTCACCCCCTTTTTCGCCACCACGACTTTTTTCAATGAG
Source organism: Bacteroidales bacterium (assembly GCA_007118135.1). Classification (GTDB taxonomy): domain Bacteria; phylum Bacteroidota; class Bacteroidia; order Bacteroidales; family UBA7960; genus SKVR01. Next base: position 2,998 of record SKSE01000046.1, read on the forward strand.
CTTAAAACTCAGTTTTTCTTCAATATCCTTAAGGTTTTGCCATGTTTGCCTGTAGGTATAACCCATCTTTTCAACGGCAGCTTTCAAAGAGCCGGTATCACGAATGGCTTTGAGTAGTTTCCATTTTCCCTCTCCCAGGACACTTAAACCAGATTGGGTTTCTATCCAGAATTTATAGTTCAATTTTAATCTTTCAGGCTTGCTCATTACATCCGGACTATGTTGCCGCAATATTAATATAAATTTTTGATTTTTTTTAAAGTCTGGTTTTTAATTATTATTTCAACTTTTAACAACTAGCTGAATATCTGATTTTTAGAAGAAAACATCTGAATTAATTTATAATCATTTCAAATTATAATGATATGGTTTTTTTGACAAAAAATATTTGCATTTTTGCGTTGTGCAATTTTTACATGTCGGATTTAATTTTATTTAATCATGCAAAATCATTCTTCCATTATCCGCATCCTGGTAATACTTTTTATGGTACTAAGTTTTTGTGGTTGTAATTTATTACCCGAATCGCTGGCCGATGCCATCAGCGGTGCATCGAAACCAATGGCCCAGGATGGCAATAGTCTTTTTCACCAGACTGATGAGGTTAGTCTGAAACCCGGTGAGCTGGAGATAACCGGTGAGGTTAAGAACCCAGGTAAAGTAAACCTTAAAAATCATTACAAAAGAGAAGTAATGATAAAGGAATCTCTTTATGATGATGAAACCGGAATCCATTTCATCGGTGCTTACCGATACCGCGGGTATTCCTTGTTTGATCTGCTGCACCCTTTTAACCATGATAAAAAGAATGCTGAAATTTTCAGGCCAGCTATTGATCTGTATGTAATTATTGAAAATGACCTCGCCGAATCTGTGGTTTTCAGTTGGTCAGAAATATTTCACACCAATATTCCGCATCAGATCATGATTGCCACTGAAGCGGCCCCCATTGTTCCTTACCGCAGGGAGGTAGATTACCAGATCGGTGAAAAATGGCGGGTAGTTGCTGCCAATGATCTATTTGCTTACAGAGTTCTGGAAAATCCGGTAAAAATCACAGTGCATTCTTTCGATAAAAAAGACTATATAATTGACCGGGATTTTGAACCCATGTACAGTCCTGAAATAACTGTTCTCATGAATGAAAAGCATGTTCAGACTATTTTGCCTGATACAGATAAGGACAATTATACCCGTTATCACTCAAGTTTCTATGGTATGGGAATGGGATATCATGCAGCCAGGTATTTTCAGGGACCCCTTCTGCATAAGGTAATGGGTGATTACCTTAAGCCATTTGACCCGGAGTGGAACCGTAATGGATTGGTTTGCTTTGCTTCGGTTGATGGTTACAGGGCAATTTACAGCTACAGCGAACTTTTTAACCGCACCGATCAGGTTTTTCCAATCCTAGCCGTTCCTGATAATCCAATGGATGGTGGTTTTTACCGTATTTTTCATCCGGCAGAGTTTTATGCTGACAGGTCTGTTAAATCAGTAAAGGAAATGTACTTTTTTAAGGAATAAACTGAATGGTGATTTTTTCCCTAAACCTACTATCATTATTGAACTTTGCATGTATTCTATGGTTTATTTTATAATGTTCTATTAATTTACAAACAACCATAAATCATTAAACCTATGAAACTAAGCGCAAGGAATAAAATCAAAGGAACAATAACTGAAGTTAAAATCGGTAGTGTTATGGCAAAAGTAGCTGTTAGAATTGCCGATGGAACCATTGTTAACTCTATGATAACCATCGATAGTGTAGAAGATATGGATCTGAAAGTAGGTGATGAAGTTTATGCAATAATCAAATCTACCGAGGTAATGATTGGTAAATAAATTACTGACTTTTGCTAAAAGCAAAGATTTTGCTTTAAGTCGGGGTTTGAACAGAAAACCACAGCCATTTTAATGTAGCTGTGGTTTTCTTATTTTAAGGTTTAATTTAAATAGGAAAATCAATGGCATCCTATCAGGCGTTGTCTTCCTGTATAATTTCTACTTGAACAGCATCAGTATATGCCGGGCATAATTCTTTAGATCTGCAACCACTTAAACTAATCCCCAGTAGCATAAGGGTAAAAACAGCAAAAACGATTCTTTTCTTCATGATTTGAGTAGATTAATA
>SKSE01000023.1 GCA_007118135.1 Bacteroidales bacterium
AAGCGATGTTTGCCAGTCGATGCTGAGAAAATCACAGATGTCGTGGTTTATCTCTTTGATGCCTGTTCCGATTCCTTTGGGGAAAAAGATAAATGGTGTTCCTGTGGCGCGAACAGCATTAGCAATTTTTTTCACCGATGGCATGAATACTTCCTGGTAAAATGTGAAGGGTACACTGCCGGCATGGGTGTCGAACAACTGGAAAGCCGAGATACCATGTTTTACCTGTTGCAAAGCATATTCGATGGTTAGCTCGGTAACGGCTTCGGCCATTTTTTGGGTAAGATGCTTTTCTTTGAAGAAAAATCTCTCGGCATCCGCAAACTGAGAGCGGGTTCCCAGTCCCTGTATCATGAACAGCATGACCGTAAGCGGGGCACCTGAGAAACCAACCAGCGGAGTATTATTCCCCGGAGTTTCAAGAATTTTATCAATGGCATTGTAAATGTATTGAAGCTTACCTGGATCGGGATTTAACATTTGCAACGGATCATTCACATCCTTGAGCGGTTGTTCGAAAACCGGCCCCTGGTCGGTAAAATCAAGACCCATACCCATGGCATAGGGGATCACCAGTATATCGGAAAACAATATGGCGGCATCCACACCCAGGTCATCAATGGGCAGCAACGTAACTTTGGCTGCCAGTTCGGGATCTTTCATCAGTTGCCAGAAGGTATATTTTTCCTTCAGTGCATTGTATGAGGGCAGCACCCTGCCTGCCTGCCGCATAAACCATATAGGAGGGCGGTCAGTGGGTTTGCCTTGTAGTGTATCGAGAAATATGTTTGACATTCTTTAAAATTTAAAGTTTAAAATTCGAACCGAGGCGCAGCCGAGCTCAGCGAAGCTAATATCGAATATCGAATATCGAATATCGAATATCGAATATCGAAATCCGAAACCATTAATTTTTCAACTCTTCAACTCTTCCACTTTTCAACCTTTCCACTCGCTTATCAACTTATCCACCCTTCAACTCTTCAACTCTTCCATCGCCTTCAAGCTCGCTTCCACCGTTTTATCAATCTCTTCATCGGTGATGCATGCAGGAATAAAGGCTGCCTCAAATTGAGAGGGTGGCAGGTAAATGCCTTGCTCCAGCATGGCTTTGAAATATCTGCCGAATTTTCCGGTATCGGATTGATTGGCGTCATCAAAGGATTTAACTGTATTCAGTTTTGTGAAAAACAGTGTGATCATAGAACCTACCCTGTTTACAACACCTTTGTGCCCGGTTTGTTGCAGGTTATCTCTGAAACCTTTTTCCAGGCGCGCGGATTTCTCTTCCAGGTTTTTGTGGAATCCAGGTGTTTCGTCAATGATTTTAAGGGTTGCCAGTCCGGCAGCCATGGCCAGCGGGTTACCGGAAAGAGTACCGGCCTGGTAGATGGGTCCTGCCGGAGCCAGCTTTTCCATGATCTCTTTAGGTCCGCCGTAGGCACCTACAGGAAGCCCGCCGCCGATGATTTTCCCCAGACAGGTAATATCAGGAGTGATTCCAAAATGCTCCTGTGCTCCTCCTTTGGCCAGTCGGAAACCGGTCATTACCTCATCAAAGATGAGCAGGGTGCCGTATTTTTGTGTCAGTCCTCTTAACCCATCCAGAAATTCCTTATCGGGAATGACCACACCCATGTTTCCGACGACGGGTTCCAGAATTATGGCTGCAATATCATCACCATGTTTTTCAAAAAGTTTTGCTACACCTTCAAGATCGTTGTATCGGGCTGTGAGAGTATCCTGGGCGGTTCCCTGTGTAACTCCCGGACTATCAGGCAAACCCAGTGTCAGTGCACCGGAACCGGCTTTAATGAGAAAACTATCGGCATGTCCGTGATAGCAACCTTCAAATTTGATGAATTTGTTGCGGCCGGTATATCCTCTTGCGAGGCGAAGGGCACTCATGCAGGCTTCGGTACCTGAATTTACCATGCGCACAATGTCCATAGAGGGTTTCATCTTTTTGATTTGTTCAGCCATATCGGTCTCACCCACGGTGGGGGCACCGTAGCTGGTTCCGCGCTGCGCGGCTTCGGTAATGGCCTTAATAACACGCTCATCGGCATGACCTACTATCATGGGTCCCCATGATGAAACGTAATCGATATATTCATTTCCGTCGATATCCCACATTTTGGCCCCTTTGGCCCTGGTAATAAAAACCGGATTTCCGCCCACACTTTTGAATGCTCTGGCTGGACTGTTCACCCCGCCGGGGAGGCTCTTCCGGGCCCTGTCGAATTGGTTGATGCTTTTGGTGAAGTTCATATATGTATTAAGTTGTTAATTTTTAGTTTAAAAGCAAATAGATGTAATGAATTTTTCAATCTGCAAACATATAAATTTTTGCCGACCTACTCCCCCTTCGAAGGGGGCCGGGGGGATGTCTTGCGTTTTATTTCATCAATAGTAATTTCCAAGGCTCTCAAAACGTTGAACATATCTTTTTTAACCTGCAAATCCGGAAAACGCAAAAAAGTAATCTCATACTCTTCAAGTTCCTTTTGTCTGTTACTATCATAATCAATTTTATGGTCATGACTTAAGCCATCGATTTCTATGGCAAGTTTTAATTCATGGCAGTAAAAATCAACAATATAATTCAATAGTGGTACTTGACGGTGAAACTCAACACCATAGGCCTTGCCTTTAATTTCTTTCCATAAAAGTATTTCCGAAAGAGTGCTTTGTTTTCTTAAGATTCGCGCAAGTTCTTTTAGTTTGGGGTTGTATGGGATTATTTTGTTGTGGTTCATTTTAATGTTTTAACATCCCCCCGGCCCCCTTGAAAGGGGGAGTTGGCCGGTGGTTGGTTCAATTTTCGAATTTATCAAAAGCTTTTCTTTCCCTCCAACCACTGCGCAACCTCCTTCGCATGATACGTAATAATTATATCCGCTCCGGCGCGGCGAATGGATTTCAGGATTTCTTTGGTGATGCGTTGACCGTCAATCCAGCCTTTTTCTGTGGCGGCTTTTACCATGGAGAATTCACCGCTGACATTGTAGGCGGCAATGGGAATATTGAACTGGTCTTTTGCCCGTTGAATGATATCCAGGTAGGATAAGGCCGGTTTTACCATGATGATATCTGCACCTTCTTCAATATCCAGTTCGATTTCGCGCATGGCTTCGTTGCTGTTGGCGGGGTTCATCTGGTAAGTCTGGCGGTCGCCAAACTGCGGTGCGCTTTCAGCTGCTTCGCGGAAGGGCCCGTAAAAGGCTGATGCATATTTGGCCGAGTATGCCATGATGGGAATATTGCTGAACCCTTCATCGTCCAATGCTTCGCGAATATAGGCCACTCTGCCGTCCATCATATCGCTGGGGGCTACCATATCCACTCCGGCTTTGGCGAAGGCAAGGGATTGTTTGGCCAGGGTTTCCAGCGTCAGATCATTATCTACATCGTTGTTGACAATGGTGCCGCAATGTCCGTGGGTAGTATATTCACAATTGCACACATCGGCAATAACATACATTTCGGGTAGTTCTTTTTTGATGGCCCAGATGGCAGTGGGTATGATGGCGTTTTCTTCTGCACCCACCAGGCCATGCTCGTCTTTGGTTTCAGGAATACCAAACAGTAAAACGGACTTGATTCCCAATTGATAAAGCTCTTTGCACTCCTGCACAAGCATATCAACCGAAAGCTGATAGTTGCCGGGCATGGAGTTTATGGGGTTTTTAACATTCTGACCCGGGCAGGCAAACAGAGGCATCACCAGATTTTCAAGCGAAACTGTGGTTTCGTTTACCATCGCCCGGATCACCGGGTTGGAACGAAGTCTTCTTAAACGTGTGGTTGGGAAATACATATCTTGACTTTTTGAGTTGCTGTAAAAACTAAGTTCAAAGTTACTATTCAGAAAAATAATCATCAATAGCCTGAACCAGCGATTGAGCGGAAGGGTAGGGGGCTGTAACTGCTACATCATAACCACATTCCTTTATAGCAAGGGCCGTCGTATTGCCTATGGCTGCCAAAAGCAACGATTCTGCATTTTGAAAAGCATCCAGAAAAGCATAAAATCCCGAGGGCGATGTAAAAATACAAATATCTGCTTCTCTGTTTTTTACCAGTCCGGCTATCTGTTCATCCACCCTTGAAAGTGGTATTGTTTCATAGACGTTTATCCGTTTAACGGTAGCCATTTCAGAAAGCGTTGTTTCCAGAAAATCAGGAGCTTTGTTACCGACAGCAAGTAGTATTTTATTGCCGGCAATGGAGGCATTCTCCAGAAGAAATTTTGCCAGGTCTCTGGCGTCGGTTCCCGGGTTCGGGAATGCCGCTTTATGACCGTATTTTTCCAGTTCGGCACCCGTAGCCTGCCCAACCACTGCAATTTTGATGTGGGATGGGAGATTAAAATCACTCTGGAAATCAGAAAGATTTTCGAAAAATCCTCGCACACCTTTTTTGCTGGTGAATACCAGTAAATCAAATTCTCCCGGCTGGATAAGGCGACTGAGTTCTTCTTCATGAATCCGGATGGTACGGGTTTCTATCATGGGAAGATTTAAGGCCTTTGCTCCTTTGGCTTCCAGGAGCATCAGCATTTCCTCCGCCTGATCGGCCGGTTGGGTGGTTATTATGACTTTGCCTTTCAGCATCAGATTTGATTGTTTTTCCGGATTTCTTCGAGAATTTCCCTGGAGCCCTTCAGAATAAATGAATCTGCAAGTTTTGATGCAAGTTCGGTTCCACTATCAGCGGGTCCATGGAGTTCGTCCCTTAAAATTACAGAAGAATCCAGATTGGAAACGAATCCTTTTATTCTGAAATCATTGTTTTTCAGTTCTGTGAAACAGCCGATAGGTACCTGGCAGCCTCCTTCCAGCTTTCGCAGAAAAGTTCTTTCGGCATTTACCGCCTGCAAGGTGGGCTGGTGGATAACAGGTTTGAGTAGTTCAACCAATTCCGGATCATTTTCACGTATTTCCATGGCAATGGCACCCTGGCTGACTGCCGGTATAAAAACTTCAGGGTCCAGAATTTCTGTAATCATGTGATCAAGCCCCAGTCGCTGCAAGCCTGCTGCTGCCATGATCATGGCGGTACAATGCCCGTTCTGCATTTTCTGTAGTCGGGTATTTACGTTACCGCGTATATCAACAATCTTAAAGGACGGATTGTAGCTGAGCAATAATGCCCTGCGCCGCAGACTGCTGGTGGCAATAACATCATTCTCGTCAAGCTCATGTAATTTTTTACCTGCTATGTGCACCAGGGCATCACGAAATTCCCCCCTTTCCAATACTCCTCCCAGTGTTAGACCTTCAGGAAACCGTGTAGGTAAGTCTTTTAAACTGTGAACGGCAATATCGATGGTTCTGTTTATCAGTTCTACCTCCAGCTCTTTGGTAAATAGCCCTTTGTCGCCTATTTTTGACAAAGCAACATCAAGAATTTTATCGCCTTTAGTTTTAATTATCTTAACTTCAACCTGCTGTGCGGGCCAGGATTGTAAAATGGATTCTTTTACCCGGTGGGCCTGGTATAATGCAAGCTGACTTCCCCTCGTTCCGATGCGTATGATATTATCCTTCATTTTTGTCCTGAAGTTCGAATAGCTGATTTACCACATTGATAAATTCACGTTGTTTGCCGTTGTTGGTTACCTGCTTTAGATTGCGAATGAACAGGCGGGTGTACTTGCGTGAAATATGCTCGGCATATCTCGAAATCATTTCATTTTCGTTAATACCATTAATGCGCAGAAATCCTTCCAGTTCAGAGTTGTTGACCGCTTCCATATTTTTTTGAATTTTCATGATAGAAGGGGTAAGCTCAAGTGCATTTAGCCAGTCATTGAATTCCTGCTTAACAAACTGAATAATTTCCATGGCTTCAGAAATGGCTTCCTTTCTTTTATTCTGGGTTTCCTTAACAATTTCTTGCAGGTCATCAACAGCAAAAAGTTCTACATCGGACAGTTGAAGGATATCGGTGCTGATATTTCGTGGCACGGAAAGATCCATGTAAAGCTGGGATGTTGAGCGTTGAGCTGCAAATTTTTCAACCATTTCTTTGGTAATAATATGGCTTTGAGCGCCTGTTGCAACTAGAATAATATCACTTTGCGGCAGGTATTCATGTAACTTTTCCAGTTCAAAGGCTGTGATATTGTGCTTTTCAGCCAGTTCCAGTGCCTTGCTGTAGGTACGGTTGGTAATGTATAAATGACAGCACTCGCGTTTTACAAGGTTAACCAGGGCAAGTTCACCCATCACACCTGTACCAATGAGCGTGATCTTTTTGTTTTGAATGTCCGGGGTACGCTGGCAAATTAATTCAACAGCTGCTGAACTGATAGATGCCGAACCTTTATTGATGGCGGTTTCTGTTCTAACCCTTTTCCCTGCTTCAAAAGCCTTATTGAACATTCGGGTCAGTAAGGAACTACTATGATCGTTTTCAAGGCTGAGTAAGAAACCGCCTTTCACCTGTGTTACTATCTGGTCTTCACCAAGAACAAGCGATTCGAGACCCGAGACAACTCTGAACAGATGTTCTGCTGCAGGATCACCTTCAATGGAGTAAAAGTATTTTCTGAGGTCAGGAGGGGTTTTTTTAAAGAATTCCAGATTGCGATAAATGGAATCAAAAGCTTTTTCCGGGCAACAGCTTTCAATATGAAAATAAACTTCAATACGGTTACAGGTTGAAATTACCACTGCACCTTTTAAATCAGGGTCTATCTGCAATTGCTTTAAAAATGTAAGTGATTCATCAGGGGTGAAGGCAAATTTTTCTCTGATTTCGAGAGGTGCATTTTTATAACTGGTTCCAACGAGTCCTAACATGTGAGTCAAAATAAAAGCTAATCGGTATTGTTTTACCTGTTAATCAGGCTTTTGTTATGATAAAAAATGTGGTTAAAAGCCTGAAAATCCTTTTAATCATGGTGTTTACGATGATTAGTCAGCGAAGATAAGCATAATTATTTTTAGTGAAAAACCCTGGTAATAATTTTCATCTAAGTTAGAATGTGTTTAAATTATTGGTAAAAACAAATATGATAAGCCAAAATTTACAATTACTACTTCTTTCTATTACTTTTTACTGAATGGGGCTAAAGCCCAATGGTTAAGATAATATCTTATCCGCAGGCTAAAGTCAACGGTAATCGATATATCTGTATTTCTATTTTTTATTCCGGTCAGGTTTACCCGCCTGTGGAGGGTTTAACTGACGGATTTGATATCCACACAATTTCGTAATTTTAACCTGTATTAGTATAAGTTTTTTCTAAGAATTAAAAACATGAAAACATGAAGATGAAACTATTACATATTGGGATGGCCTTCGTATTAGCAGGATTGATTTCCTGTGGTCAGAGAGCTGAAAAAACCGAAGAAACAACTGAGCTTCAAGGTGTGATCATAGTTGCCAGTAAAAGCGGGAATGATGTGTATTTTATTGATCGTGAAACCGGTGAAACCCTTATCATTCTTCCAACAGGACTTGAGCCCCATGAAGTGGAAGTATCGGATGATGGCCGCATTGCAGTGGTTTGTAATTATGGCGACAGAGAAAATCCCGGAAACACTCTTACCGTTTACGATGTGCTAAGGGGAGAATACCATAAAACCATTGATCTGGGCGAGCATACCCGTCCGCACGGAATGCAGTGGGTTGCCGGTACCAATAATCTGCTGGTAACTACTGAGGGAAGTCAGAGTTTGCTGGTGGTTGACATAAAGGAAGGTGCCATAGTGCAGGTAATGAATACCGGAGAAGATGTATCTCATATGGTTGCTGCAACACCAGATTTTTCAAGAGCCTTTGTTCCAAGTATCCGGACCGGGAATATGGCAGTTTTTAATTTGGAAACCGGTGAGTTGATAGATCATGTTTACAGCGGAGCTGGTGCCGAAGGTATCGATGTCAGCCCCGACGGTGCAGAGGTCTGGGTTACCAACCGGGCTGATAACACCATCACCATTTTTGATACACAAACGCTTGAAGTATTGGCGCAATTGCCCTGCGAAGACTTTCCCATCCGTGCCAAATTTACCCCGGATGGAAGCCGTTTCCTGGTGAGTAATGCCCGCTCCGGTACCATTGCCGTTTTTGATGCGGTGAATAAATTACACATGGCGGATATAAAACTGACTCCCCCTGTTCCGGCCGATACCGATGCCGAACGCTACTTTGCAGATTTTGAAGGTACATCCATTCCTATAGGGCTGGTAATTCCCGATAACCGCTTTGCCTATGTAGCCAATACACGCTCCGATGTGGTTTCAGTTATTGATATTGAGAAACTGGAAATTATAGATCATTTTGAGGCAGGAAGAGAGCCCGACGGTATCAACTTTTCGCATCTGAAACCGGAACAGTAAAACCAGTTATATAAACCCCGGCATACCCTGCCCGGTAAAAACTTATGAAACTGCTTTGATCAAGGATTGCGGGAAAATTCAATCACTTCAAGGTCTTTGATGTTTCTGCCATTGATGGTAAAACGCAACATAGTAATCACTTTATGAAAACCACTTCTGCCTGCAGCTCCCGGGTTCATATGCAGGCAGTTATGTTTTTTATCATGCATTACTTTTAAAATATGAGAGTGGCCACTAATGAAAAGCTGTGGCGGTTGGGTTTGCATAATTTGTTTTACGGCTGGCGAATAATTGCCAGGATAACCGCCAATATGGGTAATCAAAACATCCACATCTTCACACCAAAACCTTAAAAACTCAGGAAATTCTATACGTATTGCTGTTCCGTCGATATTGCCATAAACACCTCTGAGTGGTTTTAGTTTTTTTAAAGAATCCACAGTTTGAAGATTTCCAAAATCTCCTGCATGCCATATTTCATCACTATCTTTAAAAATTCTGCCCAGTTCAGGGTGCAGGTAACCGTGTGTATCTGAAAGAAGTCCTATTTTTCGCATCAAAAAAAACCTTGAAAATATACCTTTTTTAATTTTTTGGTAAAAATAAGGCTTTAACCGCGTTCAATACATTAATTTTGTATTTTAGCAGCTTATAAATTATTCATCATGGGGTATACCGCAGCTGGAAAACATAAAATCAAGGTAAAAGATAAATTTTTTACTAAATATATTGATGCTGTTGATATACATAAAGCTGTTCGGAAAATATCTGAGCAGATTTATGCTGAATTCAAAGACGAAATTCCATTGTTTTTATGTGTATTAAACGGTTCTTTCATGTTCTCAGCTGATTTTATGAAAGAATATGATGGTGTGTGTGAAATCAGTTTCATAAAACTTTCTTCTTACAAAGGAACTCAAAGCACTGAAGAAGTGAAAACACTTATAGGTCTCACTGAAGAAATTAAGGGTCGGACAGTTATTATTTTAGAGGATATTATTGATAGTGGAATAACCGTAAACCATCTCCTTGAGGACCTTAATAAATATGAGCCCGCTCATTTAAAAGTTGCTACCCTTTTGCTAAAACCCGAAGCACTAAGAACTGATGTAAAGCCTGATTATATCGGTATCGAAATCCCTAAAGATTTTATTGTCGGATATGGTTTGGATTATGATGGTTTTGGCAGAAATCTCTCTGATATTTATAAAATTATTGAATAAATTTTACAGAAACAGCTCTGCAAAATAACTCTTTATGCTTAACCTGGTAATATTTGGACCTCCCGGTTGCGGAAAAGGAACGCAATCAGCGCGTATAGCAAAAAAATACGGGTTGATGCACCTTTCATCAGGTGATCTATTGCGCACAGAAATTGAAAAGGGTTCTAAGCTTGGTATGCAGGTTAATCATTATATTGAGAGAGGGTTACTGGTTCCTGATGGTATTATTTTGAGAAAAGTTTACAAAAATGCCATTGGATTAATAAATTCGGCAGGAATAATTTTTGATGGGTTTCCGCGAACTCTTATTCAGGCAGTAATGTTGGATAGATTTCTGAAAAAAAAGAGCATCAAACTGAATATGGTAATACACATGCTCGTTGACCGGGGCGAATTATTCAGAAGATTAACAGGCCGTGCCGAGGACTCAGGCAGAGTGGATGATACTGAGCAAATATTCAGGGTAAGAATGAGAGTGTATGAAAAACAGACTCACTGTCTTAAAGAATATTATTCGGATCAGAAAAAGATATTACAGGTTAGCGGGATGGCTCCGGTTGAAGATGTTTCTGCCAAAATTGCACATGCAATTGATCATTACCGTGAAAAAAACGAAGTGTTCTCAAATGTTATTTAGTTTTGGTTAATGGCTTCAAATTTTGTTGATTACATAAAGATTAATTGTCGTTCAGGAAAAGGAGGTGCAGGATCAGTTCATTTTCTGCGTGCCAAGTATGTTCCCAAAGGAGGTCCTGACGGCGGAGATGGTGGTCGTGGTGGTCATGTTATTTTAAAGGGAAATAGTCATTTGTGGACATTGCTTCACTTGCGCTACACACGTCATGTTATTGCTGAAGCCGGGCAACCCGGCAGAGGCCAGGGCAAAACCGGTGCGCAGGGAAAGGATATTACCATTGAAGTTCCGCTCGGTACAGTTGCCCGTAATGCCGAAACAGGTGAGTTAATGGCCGAGATTACAGAGCATGAACAGGAAGTGATTTTATTGGAAGGTGGTCGGGGTGGACTGGGAAACATCCACTTTAAAACGGCCACAAACCAAACACCAAGGTATGCTCAGCCCGGTGAAGATGAACAGGAAGCTTCTGTTATTATGGAGCTGAAAATACTTGCTGATGTAGGACTTGTTGGATTTCCCAATGCAGGCAAGTCAACATTACTTTCGGTTGTTTCGGCAGCCAAACCCGAAATCGCAGACTATCCCTTTACCACTCTTGTCCCTAACCTGGGTATGGTGCCCTATTATGATCAGAAATCATTTGTGATGGCGGATATTCCTGGTATCATAGAAGGTGCGCATGAAGGACGCGGTCTAGGTCATCGTTTTCTGCGGCATATTGAAAGAAACTCAGTACTGTTATTTCTTATTCCGGTTGATACTGATGATATAAAGAAAGAATATCAAATATTACTGAGAGAATTGCAAATGTACAATCCTGAGCTTCTTGATAAACAAAGATTACTTGCAGTTTCAAAATGCGATTTGGCTGATGAAGAGTTACTGACTGAAATCGCTAAGGAACTTCCTGATCTGCCTTATGTTATGATTTCATCGCACACTCAGCAAGGTATTAAGGAATTGAAAGACGTGCTTTGGAAAACTCTTAATGAAAATATTTATATAGATTAATTATATTTACTTTATCATCGAATGCTTGAATTCTTAATTGAACTTGATAAACAGGTTTTCCTGCTGCTGAATGGTTTGCACAGCTCTTGGCTCGATCCTTTAATGTTCTACGCAAGTAAAAAGTTCTTCTGGATACCTTTTTATTTAGTTCTTCTATGGTTGTTTTTCAAACATTACGGTTGGCAAACAACTTTAATAATTCTACTTTTTATCGTTGTCTTAATTACAATGAGTGATCAGATATCGGGCATTTTAAAAGAAACTACCCGCAGGCTAAGACCGGTTCGGGATGAAGAACTGGAGGGTTTGGTACATTTTGTTAAGCGAAGAAGCGGGGGGCGTTACGGTTTTGTTTCATCTCATGCATCTAATTCCTTTGCACTTGCACTATTTGTTATTCATTTACTTAAATACAAAGTAAAATTTATTATCCCTGTTATGATAGGCTGGGCAAGCTTGAAATCATACAGCAGGATTTATCTGGGAGCTCATTTTCCAGGTGATATAATTGGAGGAATACTTTTGGGTATTGTTTGTGCAGTTATAGTTGTAAAAGCCTGGGATTATTTTTATAAAACTGACTCTGCTGATAATCTCCCCAAAGTACCTTTAAATCCCGATTTAAATTAATCAGTAACCTGAAAACTTTGTTTCAGTCTTTTCAGGCATTACCTTGTAAATTGCCACATTGTTTACCGCCGGTGCATTGTAACTGAAGTCTTTTCCTGTATATTTACGCATAATAATATTTAATACTCTTACCTTTTCATCATAATCTTCAATAAATTCTACTTTCCCGGTTATAAGAACACTTTTATATTTCATGCCATAACTGCATGCAACCTGCTCATGCCTGTGAAACAACTTATGATCAGTACTGAAAGTGACGCAAATATCAGGGTTATCATTTAAAACATCAATTTTCTTCCCAATAGGGGCCGAATGAAGAAAAACTATTCCATCTTCATATCCGAAATTGAAAGGTAAAACATAGGGTTTATTTTGCTGATCAATCATACCAATATAGCATACATCGCATTTGTCAATTACTTCAGCTGCTTTATCGGGGTCTGTATAAAGGGTATTGGCCATAATTTCTGGTCTTTGGAGTAAAAAGATAATTAAAAATTTAAATATTTAATCTGCTGCAATCTGAATATAGAAATACCTTAATCTAAGATTCATTTCTAACAATGATGTTCAGATTAAGAAGTTCAGAAACCAGTTTTCTTGTTGTAACAGGTTTTGTAATATATGCATCAAAACCTTCTTTCAGATATTTTTCCTTATCACCTGCCATAGCATGCGCAGTAATTGCAATAACCGGCGGAAGTCTGTCATATCTTTTTCGAAGTTCTTTCATGGCGGTAACACCATCCATTACCGGCATCATTATATCCATAAGAACGACATCGTGAGTATCATAATTAAACACATCCAATGCTTCAATTCCGTTTTTTGCCATATCAACATTGCAATCTGCTGCCTGTAACATTAAAGATATGACCTGAAGGTTCACATTTTTATCATCTACCAGCAGGATGTTAAGGCCCAGAGAAACTTCCCAGTCTTCATCCTCATCAAAATCATCTTCCGGGATATTAACTACAGATTTGGCAGTTGACTGTGACTCAAAAGTAAACCAGAAAGTACTTCCTTCTCCGGGTTTACTCTTAACACCTATATCACCTCCCATATAATTTATCAGATGCCTGCATATATAAAGCCCAAGTCCTGAGCCACCGGTTGAATTGTGCAAATTGTGGTCAAGTTGCTGGAATTTATTAAAAAGCCTTGCCTGATTTTCTTCGCTTATTCCAATACCGGTATCAGAAACTGAAACTATAATATTCTTTGGATTTGATGGGTCGGGCAGCTTCACTTCAATTTTGATCTTACCATTGTCGGTAAACTTAATGGAATTGTTTAGAAGATTCATGATAACCTGTTCGAGCCTGAGTTTATCTGCAACCAAAATTTCAGGAACACTTGTATCAATTTCTACTTCAAGTACACTGTTTTTATTAATGAGTTCCGGTTGGTTTAATATTTTTATATTGTTTATCATCGTATGCAGGCTGAAAGGCTCATATCTGAGTTCAATTTCACCTGCTTCAATTTTTGCAATATCAAGAATATCGTTGATAAGGCGAAGTAAAACTTTTGAAGATTCATTGATGATGTGCAGATAGTCTGCCTGCTGCGGGTCAAGGTCGGTGGTTGAAAGTATTTCGCTCATGCCAATTATACCTGTTACCGGAGTGCGGATTTCATGACTCATATTGGCAAGAAACAGGTTTTTTGATTCAGAAGCCTTTTGAGCTATTTCAGCTTCCTTAATTATGGCTAAAGTTTTCTTATGCTCACTTATGTCTTTGCAAATAAATAAAACCTGATCTTTGTTTCGGAATCTTAATTTACGGGCTAAAGCATTAAAACATCCTGGAACTTTGTTTTTGCCCGAAATCAGCAAATCATCAAAAAAAATAATTTCATTGCTAAAGTCACTCAGGGTTTTATTTAGAAAATCTTCGTTTTCAGGCGGTATTATATTTGAAAACCATAGGTTTAATAACTCCGGCTTTTCATAACCAAATAAATTTGAAATTGCCTGATTTGTATAAGAAAAAACCTGTTTATCATAATCTGCAATAATAACTCCATCGTTAATATTTTCACAGATTAATTGAAATAACTTGTACGAACTTTCATTTTCTTTTTCCAGCTCCGATATCTCAATTTTATTTTTCCAAAGTTCACGGGTGAGTTTTTTTTGAACTTTTTCGGAGTCAGATTCAAGGTCCTGAGTATCTGTTTGTGAATAATTTTGACTTTCAGTATATGAATGATGATTATTTCGAACACCTGACGAATGGAAATGCTCAATATACCAATGATCATTTTCTTTTTTCCATAAAATGGTCAGCTTCAAATTATTAAAACAATCTTCATGAGCTTCCTTATCATCCGGTTTATCAAATTCAAAGCTACTAATTGTCAAGGCTGAATCAGCAGAAAATGCCCTGGTATTACGGAAATTTTCATCAAATCGGGTTTGTTGATGAATCTGACTGATATCGTTATTTATTTGTTGAATAACCTGCTCAACTCCAAGGATAGTTTTACATTTTAAAGAACCAAAACCAATAGTGTTATCAGTAAAAAATGACACCAGATCATTGGAATTTTTACTTCTCAGAAAGGTATCCAGAAACAAATCATACTTTTCGTTGATTTCACGGGCTATTGCATCAGGGTCAAAGTATTCCCACATACCAGAAAGATTTTTGGTGCTTTCCAGGCTTATTCAATTTTTAAAAATAATGACCTGTTCAGCTACTGTTTTTTCCCTTTAAACAATAAATATTCTTATTGCCTTTATCAGTTTGCAATAATAATGAATTTTATTTAATGTTTTAATTTTTCGTTTATGGGCAGTGTATTATCATAGTTTCAGGATGAACCAACAACTTATTGTAAAATAAAAGAATTCTTACAAAAGATTAGAAGGCCTTAATTACTCTCGTTCTCTCCATTTCATTTTTCTATTCTCGGATTCCAATACTACTTTTTTATTGTCAAGCAGCCACTGAATTACTTTAATGATTTTATTTTCGGTAATATTTGATGGAATTTTGCTGATAATTTCCTGCATATTCATTTGTTTCTGTTGCAGTAATGGTTTTACAATGGCAATTACATTGTCAAATTCAAGTTTGCTGAGATTGAGTTTGTTTCTTTCTATACAGATATCGCATACTCCGCAACGAGGAGCGTCTGATTCACCAAAATAGTCAAGTAATATAATACTCCTGCACCGGTTTTCAGACTCCACATAATCCTTCATTGCTTTAATGCGTTTTCCGGCATACTTCTTTCTATCGGCATAGTTTTCAGCAGAAATATTGATATCACGTAGCTCTGTACGGCCAATAATAAAAGTTAACTGTGGCTCTTTATTTTGCGGTATATAATGAATAACATTCATCTTATGGAGATTCCATAATGCGCTGCGAACTTTATCATTGCTCAGTTTTGAACGGGTTTCAATATCATTCTCATCAATTTTAGTGAATTCAGAAAAAAGCCCAGTGTATGATCTTAAAATTATCTTCAATAATTGATCATAGGCAGGGTTGGCTACCATAAATCTGTAAAGTTCTTCTTTATTGAGAAGTATTAGGATTCGTGAAGGATTTATTAAAGCTTCTGATAAAAAAATGTATCCTTCTTTTTCCAGTATTTTAAGCGCATTAAAAACCTTGAACCTGTCGAGTTTGTAATGATTACAGAAATCACTCAAAACAAAATCAAAACTTTTATCTTTCCCGCTTCCTATGGCAAGCTGAAAATAGTTTCCCAGGGCATTATAAACATTTTTAATGAAATCAAGTGGGGGATATGAAAGCTCGAAAAAATGGTCAAGATCAATGGTGTCTGATTTGTTGTATAGCAATACTGCATAGGCTTTTTTTTCATCCCTTCCGGCCCTTCCCGCTTCCTGAAAATAAGCTTCCGGACTATCGGGTAAATCCATATGAACCACAAATCTGACATTGGGTTTGTCGATACCCATTCCAAAAGCATTGGTCGATACTATAACACGGCGCTTCTCCTGAATCCACGCTTCCTGTTTTATATCTCTTATACCGGAATCAAGACCTGCATGGTAAAAATCGGCGGAGATATTGTTTTTAACCAAAAATTCAGATATTTCTTTAGTCCTTCGCCTGTTTCGAACATATATTATTCCTGTACCCGGCACCTTCCGGCAAATGTTAACAAGACGGTTAAGTTTATTTTCTTCATTGATAACAGCATATACCAGGTTCTTTCGTTCGAAACTTTTCCTGAAAACCTTGCCATTATTAAATTCCAACTTATTGCAAATATCTTTTATTACGTCAGTGGTTGCTGTTGCAGTAAGAGCCAGAAATGGAATATTCTTTAAAAATTCCCGTATTTCCGAAATTTTCAGATAAGGTGGTCTGAAATCATATCCCCATTGCGAAATACAGTGCACCTCATCAATGGCTACAAGGTTTACTTTCATTTTGGGAAGTCTGGAACGAATGATATCCGTTGTCAGTCTTTCAGGTGAAAGGTATAGGAATTTTATGTTGCCATAAACGCAATTATCAATTGCCATATCTATCTCCGATTTGCTTAAACCTGAATAAATTGCTACTGCTTTTATTCCGCGCTTATTCAAATTGCTTACCTGATCTTTCATAAGCGCAATGAGGGGAGAAACAACGATACATACGCCTTCCCGTGCCATTGCCGGTACCTGAAAACAAATAGACTTACCACCTCCGGTGGGTAGTAATGCAAGTGTGTCATTTCCATCCAGAACAGATTGGATGATCTCTTCCTGCATGGGTCTGAAAGAAGAATATCCCCAGTATTTCAAAAGTATTTGCCTGGGTTCTGATAATGACATAATTTAGTTTTTTTAACCTGATTATCTTAGTCCGGATCCTTTATAAAACCGAAAAATAAGGATTTTTTCCTTTATTTTTACAGAAAATCACAGGTTTAGATATTAATCATGAAAGATAAAAGCCGGATAACCTTTCTCCTTTCTTCTTTTTTGCTTATTAAGGCTGTATTATTAATCACTGGTTCAAATTCGGCGGTTTCCATGCCTCCTTTCCAGGATAATCCGGAATTTAATTTTTTACAAGCTGTTAGCGAAGGTAACCTTAGTGAAACTGAAAGATATTTAGATGATGAAGTTGATCCTGATGCTGCTGATTTTTTTGGTGTTACCGGTCTTATGCTTGCCGCAATTAACGGGCATACCGAAATAATGGATCTCTTAATTCAATATAATGCTGATGTAAATCGGACTGATAATGATGGAATGACAGCTTTATTGTATGCCTTGCTTTATTCAAATGATGAAATTGTTTACCGCCTGTTTCCATTGATTGATGAAATTGACCATCAGAATGAAGAAGGTTTTACTGCCCTCATGTTTATTTCACAAACTGATAATATTTCATTTGCACAATACGCAGTTTATAGGGGTGCAAATGTAAATCATACAAATCGTTTGGGAATATCACCGATTATGTATGCATCTGCTTTTGGTAATTTTTTCGTGGTTGATTTTTTGCATTTTCATGGTGCCAATATGGATCATCAGTCCGATGATGGCTCAGCAGCTATTCATATGGCAGCTTATTACGGGCATGAAGAAGTTATGGGTCTCTTACTCGAAATGGGTACTGATATAAATATGCTGGATAGTCGTGGCAATACTCCTTTAATATATGCTGTAATGGCTCGTAATCCGGTTGCAGTATGGTATCTGATGGAAAGTGGTGCAAATCCTGAAATTGTTAATAATTTTGACTTTACAGCACTTTCTATTGCCATTTCAAGAGAGAATACAGGGATTGTTGAACTATTAACATCATATGATTTTATTGAACCAGATCCTTCTGAAAAGAGAAATACGGTTTTGGCAAGGGCATATTATTCGGGAAACTCTGAAATAGTAAATCTACTCAAAGGGTTTTCCGGCACTAATCCTAAGGGGTTATATTTTTCAGAACTTTCAGGTGCAGCAAAAACTGAATTTAACAGTAATGAAATGATGTATGGCATTGCTGCCAGAATCTTCGAAGCAAGATATAAAATATTGACAACTGCTTCTTTTTCAATGCGGATAAATGAGCGCCCTGTTCAGGTTTATCAAAATCCTGAATTGATTTTCCAGTTTCAGGAATCCCGAATGATTTGGTCACTTGGCTTACAACGCGAACTTTTTTCTCTCCCGGTAAGACGGGCTGAATTTAATTTATATCTGGGTTTTAAAACACTTTATTCGCGAGGCTCATATAGTGGTACATCCATAGGTCCACCTTCAGGATTCAATATAGCACCTTTAATTGATCTTAATTACAGATATAAGGATTTTTCTGTTTCAGGAAGTTATTATTTTTATAGGACAGGGCAAACCGATATTCCGCCAA
The DNA here is from genome assembly GCA_007118135.1 of Bacteroidales bacterium. Classification (GTDB taxonomy): domain Bacteria; phylum Bacteroidota; class Bacteroidia; order Bacteroidales; family UBA7960; genus SKVR01. The sequence goes on from SKSE01000023.1 coordinate 18,206, forward strand.
ATCGTTTTCAAGTAGGAATACAATATCATTTTCAATTGTTTAAAACCAGAGGAATGCAGTTCAGACCCATTATCAGATAAAACTGACGATTTCGTAATTTATTTAGCTTGATTTAAACTGGGTATGGTAAAAAAAATCAAAAATAATTGTACTAAGGTGTTAAAACGTTCAGCATTATTCCTTTGCATGATATTGTTACTGGTGAATTGCAAAAGTAAATATGATGATTGTACCGAACAGGATTATGCTGATTGTATAACAGAAAAACCTGAAACCGGAAGAATCAAAGTATTACTTACTATAAACAGCGAAAATCGTTTCATACCCGTTAATGTATATGAAGGCGACTTTGAAAACGGAAAATTGTTAAGGTCTGATACTATTACAATGCGAACCTTTCATTATAATCTTACACCGGAAAAGGATTACTCTTTTACAGCGACTTATAAAGATGGTAACTCAACAATAATGGCAATTGATGGCGGACGGATTACAATATCGCGATACAGAATGTGCGAATTACGGTGTTACGATCTTAATGCTCCCGAAATAGATTTGCGGCTGCGTTAATTCTTTTTTGCTGTAAAGTTTTTCAGATCGGTAACCAGCGGACACTTTTCACATTCGCTGCTGCAACCTTCGCAATCCGTGGCTTTGGCTTTGGGTCTTTTAAAAAATATAAGTATCCTGTAAATGAAATAACTAAAAGCCGCAGCTACTATTAATATGGTAATTATCCATTGAAGCATTTAAAACCTTCTGATTGGTTAATAACCAAGCAAACTTCCCACCTGGAAAACGATAAATGATGCCAGCCAGGCGACACCTGTGGTGTAGAACACAGTAAATACTCCCCACTTCCAATGACCCGATTCTTTAATAATGGCTGCCAATACACCAATGCATGGAAAATAGAGTAACACGAAAATCATAAATGAAAGTGCTACAATAGGTGTAAATACTTTTTTACCTTGTCTGGGACCATCAGAATATGTTTGTGTTTGCAGTTTTTCAGTAAGCGATGCACTATGCGTTTGCACATGCTCATCAGCCTGGTAAAGAACTCCCATGGTACTTACTACTATCTCTTTGGCTGCCAGTCCGGAAAGAAGACTGATACTCATTTTCCAGTCAAATCCCAGGGGAGCCATAACAGGCTCAATAAACCGGCCAAGATTGCCAATAAGACTGTTTTCCTGACGCTCCTGCAATATAGATGATTCCAGATTGTCAAGAACTGCATTACGTTCATTAAGAATATTTTCGCGCTCACTTTGAGAAACATCCGGAATGCTTGCCAGCATTTCTTCGTACTGGGTTTTTACTTCCTGTTTCTGAACTTCAAGCTTTCGGTTGTATTCAAAACCATATGGGAAATAGCCCAACACCCATATAATTATTGACGCCACAAGTATGATTCCGCTGATTTTCTTAAGATAATGAACAGCTTTACTCCACATGTGTATAATGGCTGCTTTTAATGTAGGAACTCTGTAAGGAGGAAGCTCCATTACAAAAGGTACTTCTTCGCCACGGAAAATCGTTTTTTTGAATAATATGGCTGAAACCACCGCCGTAGCTATTCCCAGAGCATAAATCAGAAATAATATAGTTCCCTGGTAGCTGGAGAAAAATGCTGTTATAAAGAGAACGTATACAGGCAGACGTGCGCTGCACGACATAAAAGGATTAATAATCATGGTAAGCAGCCGGTCGTTGCGGTTGGCAAGTGTTCTTGTGGCCATTATTGCAGGAACATTACATCCGAAACCCATAAGCATAGGTATAAATGATTTGCCATGAAGTCCTATTTTATGCATAAGCTTATCCATAATAAATACTGCCCGCGACATGTAACCTGTATCTTCCATTAAACTTATGAAAAAGAACAGGAGTATTATATTAGGCAGGAATACTATTACACCGCCAACACCACTTATTACTCCATTTATCAGAAGATCTTTCAACGGACCGGCCTGCATTGTATGATCAAGATAAACGCTCAGATTTTCAACCCCGGTTTCAATCCATTCCATAGGGTAGGAGCCCAAAAAGAAAGTAACCGAAAACATTACCCACATAAAGAACAGAAAAATGGGGAAACCGAATAGTTTGTGTGTAATAAGTGTATCAATTATTTCGCTGCTTTTACGTCTTTCACTTTCGGCAGGCTCGAGAGTTTCTTTCAGTGCACCGGTAATAAAACCGTATTTAAGGTCTGTGATAATTGTATCAGTGTTATCATTGAATTCATCCTCCAGCTTTTTAACCTCCTTTTCGGTACTTTCAAGTATATCTTTGTGATTATGACAGTTTTCGACAATTTTTGTGGATATTTCAGGGTCTTTCTCCAAAAGCTTAAGTGCAAGAAATCGGGTAGAAACCCTGTCGGTTAAATGTTGGTTGCCCGGTGCATTGATTTTGTCCTGAATGAGTTTCAGCGATTTTTCAAAAGACTCACCATAATTGATATGAATGTGTCTTTGTGTATGATCTCTATCTTCAAAAACTTCAATTACTTTGTCGAATACATCTCTTATGCCCTTGCCTTTTGAACTTACAGCAGGAATAATGGGAATACCAATCATTTTTCCCAACGAGTCATAATCAAATTTATCACCCTTCTTTTCCAACTCGTCATACATGTTAAGAACCATCACAACCTTAATATCCATATCAATAAGCTGAGTTGTGAGATACAGATTTCTTTCAAGATTGGATCCGTCAACGATGTTAATTACAACATCGGGAAGATTCTCGGTAATGAAATCCCTTACAAATAATTCTTCAGGTGTATATGCCGAAATGGAATAAGTGCCTGGTAAATCAGTAATATTAAAGCGATAACCCTTTTGTTTAAACCAAGCAAGCTTGGCATCTACCGTAACGCCACTGTAGTTTCCTACCCGCTCACGTGAGCCCGATGCATGGTTGAAGAAACTGGTTTTTCCACTATTGGGGTTACCCACCAGGGCAACATTGATGTTACGGCCGTTTTGCCGTGTAACTTTAAAACCTTCACTTACAATAACCCCCTCAAAATCTGAGCTTTTATAATCTCTTTCTTTATCGAGGGGCATTACCTCTATGAGTTGTGCTTCACTGCTGCGCAACGAAACATTATAGCCCATTATACTATATTCTATAGGATCTTTTAGAGGAGCTTTCTTAATTACTTCTACAGTTTTACCTGCTACAAAACCCATTTCAATGATCCTCCTTCGAAAAGCCCCTCTTCCTTTCACCTTTAATATGATACCCTTTTCGCCGTTTTTTAGCTCCAATAAAGTCATAACCGGATTTTGTAAAAGTAAACTTAGGAGCTCATTGTCAGTTCCTAGTCTGCAATTAATCTTTATTTAGATTGAATTAATTCAGGCAAATTTATAGAAAAAAAGGATCATGTAGGAATACTGTAATGAAAATCCCCATAAATGGGGATGATATATTACAGATAAAAATTCATAGGGTAATTGAAACTGAAAAATGTTCGGTAACATTACATACATTTGATATGTATGTTTTTTAATGATCCTTTATTTTTATACTTTTGTAGAATATTTTTTGAAAAATAATTTCCTGAAGAATCAGATGATTCCAGAGGCCGGCAAAATACTATCCACCATTGAATCTCCTTCCGATCTGAAAGGGCTTAACCTGGATCAGTTGATTCAGGTATGTGATGAGTTGCGTCGTTTTATTATTGATGCTGCCTGCATAAATCCAGGACATTTTGGTGCAAGCCTTGGCGTTGTTGAGCTAACGGTAGCCCTTCACCATGTTTTTAATACACCTTATGATAAACTGATTTGGGATGTTGGTCATCAGGCGTATGCTCACAAGATCCTTACAGGGCGCAGGGATATTTTTCATACTAATCGCAAATATGAAGGAGTAAGCGGGTTTCCAAAAATGAGTGAAAGCTCCTATGATGCTTTTGGAACAGGTCATTCATCAACCAGTATTTCTGCAGCTCTTGGAATGGCCATTGCCAGCGACCTTCAAAATGATAAAGATCGGCATCATATTGCAGTTATCGGCGATGGAAGTATGACTGCAGGTATGGCATTCGAAGCATTGAATCATGCCGGTGTTGCAAACGCCAATTTACTTGTTGTATTGAATGATAACGGTATTGCCATTGATAAGAATGTGGGCGCACTTAAAGAATATCTTACCGACATTACTACTTCGCGCACTTACAATAAACTCAAGGATGATATCTGGAATGCATTGGGTTCAATAAGCCGCTACGGCCCCAATACCAGGGGTTTGATTCAGAAACTTGAAAACGCCATAAAAACAACTTTGCTCAAGCAAAGTAACCTGTTTGAGTCATTGAATTTCAGGTACTTCGGTCCGGTTGACGGGCATGATGTTCAGCATTTGACCAAGGTATTAAAGGATTTGCAACACATTAAAGGGCCGAAACTACTGCATGTGATTACTTTAAAAGGAAAAGGTTTTCCGCATGCCGAAAAGGAGCAAACCAAATTTCATGCTCCGGGTTTTTTTAATAAGCAAACAGGAGAATTAAAGGTAGCTCCATGTGAAAAAAATCAACCACCTCGCTACCAGGTAGTTTTTGGAAAAACTCTGCTTGAGCTGGCAGAGAAAAACCCTAAAATTGTGGGCATTACACCTGCAATGCCCACAGGTAGCTCATTAAATATCATGATGAATGCTATTCCCGAAAGAGCTTTTGATGTGGGTATAGCCGAGCAGCATGCAGTTACTTTTTCAGCAGGTTTGGCAGCACAGGGATTAATCCCCTATTGCAATATTTATTCTTCGTTCTTTCAAAGAGCATTCGATCAGGCTGTTCATGATGTTGCACTGCAGAATTTACCGGTTGTTTTTTGCCTTGACAGGGCGGGACTCGTAGGTGAAGACGGACCCACCCACCACGGTTCTTTTGATCTTTCATTTCTGCGATGTATCCCTAATCTTACGATAGCTTCGCCCATGAATGAGCAGGAATTACGCAATCTCATGTTTACTGCCCAGGATAATCCCAAAGGACCTATGGTTATCCGATATCCCCGTGGAAACGGTGTGATGAAGAACTGGAGAACTCCATTTGAAAAAATTCAGATTGGTAAAGGCCGGAAGTTAAGAGACGGGAAGGAACTGGCTATAATATCAATAGGTCCGATGGGTAATGAAGTGCTCAAAGCTTGCAATTACATTGAAACCCAAAGCAAAATCAGTGCAGCTATGTATGATTTACGTTTTATCAAACCCATTGATGAAAGGTTACTTCACGAAGTCTTCAAAAACTTTGATAAAATTATAACCATTGAAGATAACGCAATAGCAGGTGGCATGGGATCTGCAGTTATTGAGTTTATGGCTGATAATGGATATAATGCCAGGGTTAAAAGGATGGGAATTCCTGATTACTTTGTCCAGCAGGGTACTCTGACGGAATTACACAAAGAATGTGGTTATGACTTTGATTCGCTTGTAAAAGAAATAACAACCATTTGCCGAAGTAGTTTTGCACTTTCGGCAAGCTGATTTTGGCCATCAAGTTTAAATTTTATATTGTTTTAATTAAGTAAAAAAATACAGGTTTTGTCAGATATACTCTCTCAGCTTAGTGAAAGTCATAATGTATTGCTTGCCTTTGGCTTGACGTTATTTGCAGGCTTATCAACCGGTATCGGAAGTGCTATCGCCTTTTTCACAAAAAACACAAATACCCGTTTTCTTTCATTGTCGCTGGGTTTTTCAGCCGGAGTAATGATTTACATCTCATTTATGGAGATCATGCCCAAAAGTATTGAAGTTATGGCTGATGACCTGCCTGAACGAAATGCATACCTGATGGCAATTCTGGGTTTTTTTGCCGGAATGCTTCTGATAGCAGTTATTGACAGGCTTGTTCCAAGCTTTGAAAACCCACATGAAATCAGAAAGGTGGAAGACCTGGAACCCAGCCCGGAGGACATCAGAAAGAAAAAACTTTATCGTATGGGTGTTATGTCGGCTTTTGCTATTGCCATACATAACTTTCCGGAGGGTTTGGCTACATTTATTGTGGCACTTCAGGATATTAAGCTGGGATTACCTATTGCCATCGCTATTGCCATACATAACATACCTGAGGGCATTGCTATTTCAGTACCTATATTTTATGCAACAGGAAGTCGTAAAAAAGCATTCAAATACAGTTTTCTGTCAGGGTTGGCAGAACCATTGGGAGCCGTATTTGGATTTTTGATCCTTATGCCATTTCTGAATGATATTTTATTCGGGTTTATTTTTGCTTCAGTAGCCGGAATTATGATATTTATTTCCATAGATGAATTACTTCCTGCTGCACGGGAGTATGACGAACCTCATCTTTCCTTATATGGATTAATGGCAGGTATGGCAGTGATGGCGGTAAGCCTTGTAATGTTTATGTAAAACAACAGAATTATTTAACCTGAACCAAAGATTAATATGTTTATAAGTGAAACCCAGATAAGAGTTAGATACGGAGAAACAGATCAGATGGGTTATGTGTATTATGGCAATTATCCTGCCTACTACGAAGTGGGTAGGGCAGAAGCCATGCGTAAACTGAGTATGACCTACCGGCAGATGGAAGAGAGAGGAGTAATGATGCCCATAGCTTCTATGCAGCTTAAATATATCCGGCCTGCACATTACGATGATTTGTTAACTGTACGAACCATAGTTAAAGAGTTTCCCAAAGCAAGAATGCATTTTTATTATGAAGTTTACAATGAGAGTAAAAAGCTAATCAATCAGGGTGAAACCATACTTGCATTTGTAGATATTAAGAGTGGCAGACCATGCCAGGCTCCTGAATGGTTTCAGGATGCCTTAAAAGAAAAATGGCCGGTTAAGGAGAACTAAACTATTTCCTAAAATGGTTTGTTGACTTTAAATGTATTGATTATTAAATATTTCAATCTGTAAAACTATGGAAATGGAAATCATACTGGGAGAAAACCAGAAAGTTAAAGCCAGATACAAAGGTTTTGAAATAGAAACTGATCAGCCTGAAAAAGCAGGTGGCGAAAATTCTGCACCTTCACCTTTTGATTTTTTCCTTATCAGTATAGGTGCGTGTGCAGGTTGGTATGTAAAATCATTTTGTCAGCAACGAAAACTCCCGGAGGAGGGTATCAAGGTATTTATGACAACCCACCGCAATTCTGAAACCAGAATGATAGAGAAAATGAAAATTGATATTCGTTTACCACAGGATTTTCCTGATAAATACCGCGATGCCGTTATAAAAGCTGCCGGTGCATGTACGGTAAAAAAACACATTACAAATGCACCCGAATTTTCTATTGTTACCAGCAAATAATAATCTAAATTTGCAGCATTATGAGCAAAAAGACATTAGTGCTAGGGGCAAGCCCCACACCCACAAGATATGCTTACAAAGCAGTTAAAAGATTGCTTTCTCACGGACATGAAGTTGTGGCCATAGGAAAAGTGGAGGCAGAAATAGATTCGGTTAAGATTACTAAGGATATGGACGACATTACTGACCTGCACACTGTGACCTTGTATTTAAATCCGGAGAAACAGGAACCCTATCTGGATTATATTATTGAGCAAAGTCCCAAAAGAATTATATTTAATCCCGGAAGTTATAATCCAAAACTTGATAAATTGGCCAAAGCTGCAGGTATTCAGGTTATGGAAGATTGCACGCTGGTAATGCTCGATATGGATGATTTCTGAAAGTATTTTTCTCAGGATATCAGAATTTGTAAGATCTTTTATTGCCCCCGGTGCATCTGAGTGCGGGGGCACTATTATATTATAATAATTGTAAAACAATATTATGGAAACAAAAAACCTTGGCTTCGATTCCAGGCTTATTCATGCAGGAGCCTTTGATGACCAGTTTGGCAGTGCTACAGTGCCAATTTATCAAACATCAACCTTTAAATTTAAAAGTGCTGATCATGGTGCCGCATGCTTTGCAGGTGAGGACGATGGTTTTATTTATACCCGCATTAACAATCCCACAATCGGAGCGTTGGAAGATTTGGTGGCCGAATTAGAGAACGGTTACCGCGGTGTGGCCTGCAGTTCCGGAATGGGAGCTGTAAATACCATTTATATGGCACTGCTCGAAAAAGGAGCTCATATGATTAGTACTGCTGCAGTTTATGGCCCGTCAAGGGTGGTGATGGAGAAACATTATTCACGTTTCGGAGTAGAATCGACCTATGTTGATACTTTCGACCCCGATAACATAAGAAAAGCCATTCGCCCCAATACTAAAATGCTTTATATAGAAACACCTGCCAACCCTACAATGGATATTACTGACCTTGCAGAAGTTGTAAAAATTGCAAAGGAGCATAATCTTATTACCGTAGCCGACAATACTTTTTGCAGCCCTTATCTGCAGAAACCGTTGGACTTTGGATTTGACCTGGTATTCCATTCCATAACCAAATTTCTTAACGGCCATGCCGACATTGTTGGTGGAATTATAGTAGCAAAGGATAAAAAATTATATGATCCTGTAAGAGCCATGATGGTAACACTGGGCTGCAACATGGACCCCCATCAGGCATACATGGCAATAAGAGGAATCAAAACACTCTCCCTGCGAATGGATCGCTCGCAGGAAAATGCCACCAAAGTAGCAGAGTTTCTCGAAAATCATCCTAAAGTAAAATGGGTAAGATTTCCGGGACTTAAATCGCATCCGCAATACGAACTGGCTCAAAAGCAGATGAAAGGACCCGGTGGTATGATTAGTTTTGAACTTAAAGGTGGCATTGGAGCCGGAAAAACACTCATGAACTCTGTTAAGCTTTGCTTGCTGGCCGTTTCATTGGGTGGGGTAGAATCACTGATTCAGCATCCTGCCTCCATGACCCATTCCAAAATGGACAAAGCAGCACGCGAGAGTTCCGGAATAACTGACGGGTTGGTTCGTTTCTCGGTGGGTATAGAAAATATTGAAGATATTATCAAAGACCTTGAACAAGGACTTGATAAAATTTGAATTACCCGAAAACCCTGATTTTTATTCATATTTGAGCACCTGTTGTACTTGCCTTTGAAATTATATTTGTATTTTTGTGGGCATTTTTAAAACCAGTTGATTATCAATATAAAACTGCATCTTGTAAGGATTTTATTATCATGCAGTTTTTCTATGTATTCTTCCTTAACTTTAGTTAGTAATTATTAATTGTTATTTTGATGGAAAACAAAGAGCTGCTTAACCCCGATTCTGAGAATGATAAAAATGAAAACGGGGCAGAGAACCTGAAATCGGAACCCAATGATATGAGTCCGGAAGCTTCTGAAAAAACAAAAGTTGAAAAAACCAAAGAAAAGCCCCAAAAAGTAAAAAGTGCCGTTGAATCAGAAAAGGCTGTGGAATCAAAACCTGATGAAAAGCCACCAATAGAAGAGAGCACAGATAAGACACCTTCAGAATCTGAATCTCTGAAAAAAGAGAAGATTGCAGATGTTGAAGGAGAAGATGAAGCTCCGGTACCGGAAGAGACTGTTGAATCTTCACCTGTTGGCGAAGTTGAAAAATCAGATGCTGATGAAACGGTTGAACAAGAGCCCGATATAAAAGAAGTAGCTGATGATAAGAAGAAATCCACAAAAAAATCATCCAAATCTGAAGTAAAAGAAAAAGAAAAGCCAAAGGTTGAGAAAGAAACTCAGACGGTAGAAGAAGATGCTGAAGATGAAGATGATGAAGGCGATGAGGATCTTTCCGAAAAATATAAAACACTTTCCAAGGAAGAACTGGTTGAAGCACTGGAAGCACTGGTGCAACATGATGATATAAACTATATCCGAAATCATATTGGTCTGATAAAAGTTGCATTTCGCAATCATCTCAAAGAACAGAGCCTGACTGACTATGAAAAGAACATCTCAAAAGCTGAAGCTGATTCTGACTCTGGTTCTGAAGATTTACCCGAAGTAATTGATGAACTCGTTGTACGTTTTGATAAGGCATTTGGCATTTACAAACAGAAAAAATCTGTTTATGATCAGGCCCTTGAAAAACAAAAGCATGATAACCTTAAGGAAAAAGAAGCCATCCTTGAAGAATTGAGGCAGCTAATTGAATCAGAAGAAGAGCTTAAAAAAACTTACGATGTTTTTAAAGAACTTCAGGAAAAATGGCGTGAGATAGGCCCTGTGCCGCAATCAGCAAATAATACACTCTGGAATAATTATCATTTTCTTGTAGAAAAATTCTTCGACAAGGTAAAGATTAACAAGGAACTCAGAGATTTGGATCTGAAAAAGAACCTTGAAGCAAAGACTGAACTTTGCGAAAAGGCTGAAGAGTTATTGCTGGAAACATCTGTTAACAAATCCTTCCAGAAGCTGCAAAAATTGCATGAAGCCTGGAAAGAAACCGGTCCTGTACCCAAAGATAAGAAGGATGAGATATGGGATCGCTTTAAAGCTGCCAGTGATGCACTCAATGAGCATAGACAAAAATTCTATGATGAGCTTAGAGAAGAGCAGAATAAAAATTATGCCGCCAAGGTGGTTCTATGTGACAAAGCTGAACAACTAATTGAAGAAACCCCTAAATCCCCCAAAGAGTGGCAGGTTAATACTGATAAAATCAATGAACTGTTTAAAGTATGGAAAACCATCGGGTTTGCTCCCAAAAAAGTAAATGATGAAGTTTGGGTAAGATTCAGGACAGCACTCGATTCATTCTTTAAACGCAAAAAAGAATTCTTTGTCAAATATAAAGATGAACAATCTGAAAATTATAACCAGAAGGTGAATCTTTGTTTGCAGGCAGAGGCTCTTAAAGATAGTGAAGACTGGAAAAGAACTACAGATGAGCTTATTGCATTGCAGCAGGAATGGAAAAAGATAGGCCCTGTGCCACGTAAATTTTCTGATAAGATTTGGAAAAGATTCAGGTCTGCTTGCGATGAATTTTTCAATCGCAAGTCAGAATACTTTTCTAATATTGGTGAAAAACAGGATGAGAATTATCGGAAGAAGAAAGAGCTTATTGAGAAAATCAGAACCCATACATATTCTAAGGACAATACCGAGAATCTTAATGTACTTAAGGAGTTTCAGCGGGAATGGATGGATATCGGACATGTTCCTATCAAGCAAAAAGATGCTATTCAAAATGAATTCAGAAAAACTATAAATGAACAGTTTGATAAGCTTAATATCAGCAGAAAGGTAAAATCTACCATAGGTTTTAAGAATAAGATTGAAAACCTGAAAAATTCTCCCAATGCCAATAGTATTATTAACAAAGAAAGGGCATTTTTGCTAAATAAAATCAATGCGCTGCAGAATGATATCAAGCTATGGGAAAACAATATTGGCTTCTTCGCTTCATCCAAGAAAGCGGATGTACTAAAATCAGAATTTGAGAGTAAGATTGAAAAAGCTAAAACTGATATTGCAATACTGGAAGAAAAACTAAAGATTTTGTATGAATCGCAATCTTGATTGCAATAATTCCTGTGAGTTGAAGTTTTATCAGAAATAACTTTTAAGAAAATACTTATATGAAAAGATACATTCTAATTGTCGTTCTGATACTTTCTGTGCAGTCTTTAAGTGCCCAGTTTTCATTGGGAATAAGAGGCGGATTGAATTTTACTTCCCTTCCTGTAAAGACTTATGAGCTTGAAAACTCAAGCATTGAGGCCCTGCCGGATTCCTACACCGGCTTTCATTTAGGTTTGATTACACAGGCCAAATTTTCGGGTTTTTTTATTCAACCCGAATTTCTTTTTGTGTCATCAGGAAGCCAATTCCGTTACGAACATCCCGATCAGGAACGTGATGTTTTTTTTACACAAAGGTTTTCCAAAATTGATGTTCCCGTATTGTTTGGCTTGAGAGGAGGACCTCTACGCCTTGGGCTGGGGCCTGTTGCTTCTTATTTTCTGGATAACTCGTCTAATCTTACCGAATCGGAGTTTTATGCCGGTGACAGCAGCTTTTCTGATAAATTTAATGAATTAACCTATGGTTATCAGGTTGGTGTGGGTTTAGACATTGGTAATATTGTTCTCGACCTTAAATATGAAGGTAGCCTGAGCAATTACAGCGAAGAAGTTTCCATAGGTGGTTCAACATTTAAATTTGACACCCGGCCACGACAGATAGTTTTCAGTATCGGATTATTATTTTTCTGAAAACATTTTATGTAAAGAATAAAAATTAAGCTTGCCTGAAGGCAGGCTTTTTTTATCGGAAGGTGATTGCTTTTACCGGTGAAACCTTTGCTATTAAATAGCTGGGTATAATAAGCATGGCCATGCAAATAGCGAAAGTTCCAAGGTTGATGACAAGAATATACAAAAAATCAAAATTGATAGGAACCACATCAACAAAATAGGACTCCTGCGATAATTTTATTATACCAAATTTCTGCTGAATGAGAGCAAGACCTATCCCTAGTAAATTGCCAAGCAATAACCCGCGAATGATAAGAAATCCTGCATGATAAAGAAATATTTTTCGCACCAGTTTATTATCAGAACCAATGGCTTTTAAAATACCAATAAGATTGGTTTTCTCCAGCACAGAAATCAGCAATGTGGTAATCATGTTGATACCTGCCACAAGTATCATGATAATTATGATTACGTAAACATTCATATCCAGCAATGCCAGCCAGTCGAATATTTGGGGATAAACCTGACGGATGGTCCTGGATGTAAGTGTATAGGGTATGTTGTCCATTACCACTTCATTCATTCTATCCATCTGGCGGTAATTGTCAATGAGCACCTCAAAACCTCCTACCTGGTCCGGTGTCCAGTCATTGAGTCTTTGCAAATGACCGATGTCGCCAAGAATGAAGATTCTATCAAGCTCTTCAAGCCCTGTTTCATAAATACCTGCCACAGTGAATCGTCGTACCCGGGGTGGGTCCTGAATAAAATATACAAAAACATTATCATCAAGGTTGAGTTGCAAAAGTCTGGAGATGTATTCAGAAATGATAATCTGGTCGCTTCTGGCTGTATCGGTGATATTGAGTATGCTGCCTTGTTTTAGCCTTTCCCGGAAGAAATCCCAGTGAAAGTCATTCCCTATACCTTTGAATATAACTCCATGTATTTCATCATCAGTTTTAATGATACCGGGCTTGGTACCAAAAACCTGAATATGTTTAATTCCTTCTTCATTTATTAAATCAGGGTAAAAGTCCTGTAACTTACTTATGGGTCTTGCTTCATAGGATATATTATAATCAAAATTTGTAATCTGGATATGAGAGCCAAAACCGATTACCTTGCTGCGTATCTCATCCTGAAATCCTGTAACCACAGATACAGCAATGATCATAACAGCCAGTCCCAATGAAATGGAAAGTATGGCAATAGTCTTTACCAGGCCAGTAAGTTTGGGCTTTTCTGCCCCCATTTTTCGGGCTATGAAGAAGGGTAAATTCAAAATAAGGTTATTTTTTCCATTTTTCTGAAATGCAAAAATATAACTTTTATTTCCATCTGTAGCCGTGATGTGTGAATTCCTAAGAATTGTTAACACTCAAAATTGGGATTTATGCAAAAAGCATGGATTCCCTAATAAGTATTAAATGATTTGACTTTGGCCGTGGTTTTGGCTATATTCGATAACTGATTGTACACTTCTTATATAAAAATCATACATATATGGACAAGAACTTATTAAACAAACTGATGGAAGTTAAGGAATACCCATGTGTTTCCATATTGCTTCCAACGCATCGCACCGCACCGGAAAATCAGAAAAATGCAATCCGATTGAAGAAACTGGTCCGACAGGCAACAGAAATGCTTGAGAGCGAATTAGGTAAACGAGAGTCTAAAGGATTGTCAGAAAAAATCGGAAAACTTGCAGCTAAGGTTGATATCAGTCGCACACTCGATGGTCTTGCACTTTTTGTTAATAAGGATATGGAGCAAATGGTTGATATCCCTTTCAGAGTTAAGGAAAGGGTTATTATTGACAAAACTTTTGCCACACGAGATCTCATTAAAAGTGTAAACAGGGGTACCAGTTATTTTGTGCTTGATTTGAGCCTTCACCGGGCACGTTTGATTTCATGTTTCAGGGATGAGGCTAATGAGATTACCCAAAATGGGTTTCCCATGCAAAGTGAATTTGAAATGCTTGAATTGAATCCCACCGATTTTTCAAGAGAAAAGAGAAAACAGATCAAAGAGTTCTTTAATCGTGTTGATAAAGCTTTTCTGTCAAATTATCATTTTGGCGATACCAAGCTTGTAATTGCCGGTGTGCAGAAAAACTTATCGCTTTACCGTGAGGCTGCTGATTCGAAAGATATTATCTATGAACAACTGGAAGGAAATTACGAAGCTACTTCGGTACATGATCTGGGTAAAAAAGCATGGGAGTTGGTCAGGGAAAAAAACAAAAAAGAAAGACATACCGCATTAAATGAAATTCAGAATGCCATAAGTGTCCAAAAACTTGCCTCGGGCATTGCTGAGGTATGGCGATTTGCCAGTGAAGGCAGGGTAAAAATGCTGCTTGTTGAAGAAGACTACCAGATCAGTGCAGTACCCGGCCCTGATAATAATATTATTATGGATATAGGTGGATTTCCTGAAAAGGATATCATGCCCGATGCCGTTGATGAAGTTGCCGAAATAGTTGTTGACAAAGGCGGAAAGGTTATTTTTGTTGACAACGGCACCCTGGGCAATTATCATAAAATAGCTGCTATACTCAGATACTGAAAATAACTTTCAAACCTGAATTTTCTTAAATGTTTTCGAAGGTAAGCTCATCATCTCTGACTTCGATGCGGATGTTTGAATCTCGTGTGATCTTTCCTGCAAGAATTTCTTTAGAAAGTCGGTTAAGGATATATTTCTGGATGGCTCTTTTTAAAGGTCGCGCTCCGTATTGTGGGTCGAAGCCGGCCTGTGCCACCCAGTTTATGGCTGAGTCGCTAAGTTCCAGATGTATACCACTTTCAGAAAGCATATCTTTAACCTGGTTGATTTGTATTTTTACGACATCGCGAATTTCATCGAAATCGAGCGGTTTGAACATAATGATCTCATCAACCCGGTTCAGAAATTCGGGTCTTATGGTTCTTTTGAGCAAAGTGGTAACGTCCAGTCGTGTTTTTTCCAGTATCTCATCATGATTACTTTCAGTCATTTTTTCAAAATTCTCCTGAATGAGTGATGACCCCATATTGGATGTCATGATGATAATAGTATTTTTGAAATCGGCGGTGCGGCCTTTATTGTCAGTAAGACGCCCTTCATCAAGCACCTGCAGAAGGATATTAAAAACATCGGGATGCGCTTTTTCAATTTCATCGAGCAGAATTACTGAATAAGGTTTTCTTCTAACTGCTTCGGTCAACTGTCCGCTTTCTTCGTATCCAACATATCCCGGGGGAGCGCCAATGAGCCGGCTTACGGTATGACGTTCCTGGTATTCTGACATATCGATGCGTACCATAGCGTTTTCATCATTAAAAAGAAACTCTGCAAGGGCTCTTGCCAATTCAGTTTTTCCCACGCCTGTGGTTCCAAGGAAAATAAAAGACCCGATGGGTTTTTTATGGTCCTGCAATCCGGCACGACTTCTTCTGATGGCGTCTGAAACAGCTTCAATGGCTTCCTGCTGACCTACCACCCGTTTGTGCAGTTCATCCTCCAGTTTCAGGAGTTTTTCTCTTTCACTTTGCAGCATGCGGCTTACAGGTATGCCTGTCCAGCGCGATACTATATCAGCAATGTCCTCAGCGGCTACTTCTTCTTTAATAAGTGCTTTTGATGACTGCATTTGATTAAGCTTCTGATTGAGGCTTTCAAGTTCACTTTCAGCAGTTTTAATATGACCGTATCTTATTTCTGCCACTTTACCGAAATCTCCGTTTCTTTCTGCCTGATCTGCTTCAAATTTCAACTGCTCAATTGCTTTCTTTTGTTTCTGTATTCCATCCACAACTTCCTTTTCACTTTCCCAGCGTGCTTTGAGAAGATTTTTTTCTTCGTATAGATTTGCAAGGATTTCAGTGAGTTCTTTGAGTTTTTGCTCATCTTTTTCACGCTTGATGGCTTCTTTCTCAATTTCCAGTTGTCTGATTCTTCTTTCAGTTTCATCCAGTTCTTCGGGTACTGAGTTCATTTCGAGCCTGAGTTTTGATGCTGCTTCATCAATGAGGTCAATGGCCTTATCGGGCAGGAAACGATCAGAAATATAGCGCTGCGACAAATCAACAGCGGCTACAATAGCTTCATCCTTTATACGCACCTGGTGGTGGGTTTCATATCGTTCTTTAAGACCGCGAAGAATAGAAATGGCATCTGTGCGGTCAGGTTCGTCAACCATTACGGTTTGGAAACGGCGTTCAAGTGCTTTGTCTTTTTCAAAATATCGCTGATACTCTTTAAGGGTGGTGGCACCAATGGCTCTCAGTTCACCGCGCGCAAGGGCGGGTTTCAGAATATTGGCTGCATCCATGGCACCTTCACCGCTCCCACCGGCTCCAACGAGCGTATGAATTTCGTCAATAAACAATACAACTTCTCCATCTGAAGAAACAACTTCTTTTATCACAGCCTTAAGACGTTCTTCAAATTCACCTTTGTATTTAGCACCGGCAATGAGTGAACCCATATCAAGGCTGAATATTTTCTTTGATTTCAGGTTTTCAGGAACATCGCCATTTATAATACGATGGGCAAGGCCTTCAGCAATGGCTGTTTTTCCTACTCCTGGTTCACCTATTAGGATGGGGTTGTTTTTGGTTCTGCGTGATAGAATCTGGAGAATCCGGCGGATTTCTTCATCGCGGCCAATCACCGGGTCAAGTTTCCCGCTAAGGGCAAACTTATTGAGATCTTTGGCGTATTTTCCTAAGGCATTATATGTCTCCTCAGCTGATTGGCTATTCACCTTAGAGCCTTTTCGTAGTTCTGTTATAGCTGCTTTGAGATTTTTCTCTGTCAGGCCACTATCCTTCATTAATTGGCCTGTATTATCATTATTCTTTACAAATGCGAGTACTAAATGTTCAATGGATATAAATTCATCGTCGAATTCCTTTAGCTGTGTATTGGCACTTTGTAAAACCCTGCTTGTTTCCTGCGAAAGATAAATATTGCCTCCTGTTACCTTTGGATAATTATTTACAATACGATCGAGCACCTGCTGGAAATTCTGCAGATTAACGTTATTCTTTTTGAAGAGGTATGGAGTTACATTTTCATCCACAGCAAGTATTCCCTTGAGCAGATGACCTGTTTCAACAGCCTGGTTCTGATAGCCCATGGCAATCTCCTGCGCCTTTTGAAGAGCTTCCTGTGACTTAAGTGTGAAATTATCGAGATTCATGACTTCCTGTTATCTTGATTATATTCTTCTCCTATGTAGAAATGATAGATTTATTTTCTGATTTAGAAGCATCATAATTTTCTTCAAAGAATAAACCAAGCAGGTATTCAATAAGCTTTAAAGTCATAATGGCACATAATTTTATTAAATGCTGTCAAATTTTCCTGACCTGTAATAAAAGTTTTGAAAAATGCATTATGTAAAGTGATCTTTTTGTATTATTGCCGATTGTTATTCAGGCTAGGATAAATCTATTTTTTATTTTCATTCAGATTTAAACCGTTTTTAAGTAAATCGTATATGTTGAAACGCATACAATTACATTGGCAAATTCTTATTGCTTTATTATTCAGTATTGTTTTTGGAATTACATTACCAGGTTATGTTAAATACGTCAGTTGGACAGGAGATCTCTTTCTTCGTGCGCTGAGTATGATTATTGTGCCATTAATTTTTTCATCAATTGTTTCAGGAGTAACAGGAATTGGTTCCGGGAAAAACCTTGGGAGAATGACTGCAAAAACTATTGGTTATTATATGATAACCAGTCTTTTTGCAATAACAACAGGTTTATTGCTGGTAAATCTTATTAAACCCGGTGTTGGTGCCGATTTGGGCTTTAGCAGAGCCGTAGAGGGTTTAGCTGTAACAGGTGATACATTTGGGCAAACACTTCTCAGGATTATTCCTACAAATATTATTGAATCTATGGTGCGTGGCGATCTTCCATCTATAATTTTCTTTGCTATTTTCTTTGGATTTTTTGCCACCCGTGTAGAACCCAAATATGGTGAACCTGTGATTACCTTCTTTAATGCTGTTTTCGGTATTATGATGAAGATTACAATGTTTGTTATAAAGTTTACCCCCATCGGCATATTTGGAATTGTTTCTGTTATTATTGCTGAAAATTCAGAAAATCTGGCAACTATATTTGGGCGTATGGGCATCTACATGCTTACTGTAATTGCTGCGCTAGCTATTCATGGGATTATTATTCTACCCTTGTTAATGAAAATTCTGGGCAAGGCCAACCCCCTGCAACATGTTAAAAATATGTCGGTTCCTTTATTAACGGCTTTCTCTACATCAAGTAGCAGTGCAACCTTGCCATTAACCATTGAGGCTGTTGAGTTCAAGAGTGGTGTTTCCAATAAAACAACCAGTTTTGTTTTGCCCCTGGGTGCAACTATAAATATGGATGGAACCGCGCTTTATCAATGTATAGCTGTCCTTTTCATTGCACAGGCTTACGGAGTTGATTTGTCAATACTGCAACAGCTAATCGTTATGATTACTGCCTTATTGGCTTCCATTGGTGCAGCCGGTATACCTATGGCCGGACTTGTAATCATGTCTATAATACTTTCTGCAGTAGGGTTGCCACTCGAAGGTATAGGACTGATACTCGCAGTGGATAGACCACTTGATATGTTACGCACCAGCATTAATGTTTGGAGTGATAGCTGTGGAGCGGTTATTATAGCAAAAAGTGAAGGGGAGGTGACTAATGTGTAAGAATTGTTGATATTTTTTTTGTAAAAGTTATTAACAATCCGAAAAAAGTAAATAAAAAAAGCAGGTTTCTCTAAAAAAACCTGCTTTTCTTATTTATAGGTTATTTCTTATCTTGTGAAAGTTGCAGTACCAACAATTTCATCACCAAAATAATTCATAGTGTAGTTAAGTTGAAGAATCTTATGAGCAGCACCATCGTAAGAGCCGGTTGCCTGAATGGTTACATTGTTGTTAAAATAGTTTTGTGCGGGAATAGTAATTACAGAACCATTGATAACAGCATTAATTATAATATCGTCAAAGAACAACTCATTAAAACGAATTTCATTAAATTCTGGTCCTCTTACAACATTAATAGGATATGGTCCGAAAGTACCTGTATTGTCTACTTCTGTAGCTGCGTAATTTCCTGTGAGCTTGTCGGCTCTGACATATACATTTCTTTGGTCGGATTCGCCTTCAACGGTATATGAAGCAATATAATGGTCAACAAGTTCATTGTTCCATGCGGGGTTCCAGAGTACGTTAACATCTTCAAGTTTAGCTCCGTCAACAGTAACGCCAGCTTTAGGGTCAAAATCATCTCCCAGATCAATAGTTGCATCTCCGGGAACAGTAAGTGTAACTTCAGTTTCGCAAGCTGTAAAAATAAAAGCACCTAACACCAGTGCTGCTGTAAATTTTAACAAGTTTTTCATAATTTCAGGGGTTTGTTAATAATAAAATTGATTTAATTGTTGTTTTTATTGTGAATGCAAAATTAAAGGTTTTTTCATTACATCGATTTATTTTACCTGTTTGGAAAAAGAGTATCTTTGCACCGAGTAAATTTGATTCTAACAAAAAACAAACCAACTATGAAAAAAGTTTTCGGAGTTTTATTATTAATAGGTGCTGTTGCTATTACTGCCTGTGGACCCAGCCGGCAAGACAGAGCCGCTGAACAAGCCAGGTTAGACTCTATTGCAGCTGCCCAGGAACAAGCCCTTCAGGATTCAATAGAGGCTGCAGAAGCTGCTGCGGCCGCCGCTGCTGCCGCTGCAAGACAGGAGCAAGCTCAGGAACAGGTACAACCCGCTCAGCCCACTGAAACAAGACCTTCAAGAAGAGGCGATACTGAACTTAAAGATGATGAAAGACCTACACGTAGAGGCGATCAAACTCAGGATGATGAAGAAAGCCGACCTGCGAGACGAGGCAGCTGATAAACTAAATCAAAAAAAATAAAAAAAGGATGTTTCTTACAATGAGAAATATCCTTTTTTATTTTTAAGATAAAATAATTTCAAAACCCCAACTCCTGAAGAGTTTTCTTAAGTTTCTCAATGGTAACGGGTTTGCTGATAAATCCGCTAAAACCATATGTGTCAAGATTTACAGCATAATCAGCCGGGTCATGCGCTGTAATAGCTATAATCGGTATATTACTTTTCTTGGTGTCAGTCATTTTTTTACGTATAAACAAGGTAGTTTCCAAACCATTTCTTACCGGCATCTCAATATCCATAAGTATAAAAGCGTAATCATTCTGTTTAAGCTTATCAATGGCATCATCTCCGTTTACAGCTTCATCGTATTTATACCCTAAAGCTTTTAAAACCAAGCCAATCTGAACCCGGCTTGTGAATAAATCATCTGCTACTAAAACTATCATTCTTTTAAGACAATCCTAAATATTAAACACAAAACTATCAGACTTACAAAATATAAATCATTACACATGGTCATTATCTGAATCATTATTTTGAAATAACCAGGAATTTATATCAATTCATGATGTAATGAGATGTAAAGGTATTTAAAAAAAATTAAACCTGATATTTCTTAGTTTGATTTTTAGATCAGAGTAACCCTGAAGTTTTCCGAAATAAATTCGCGTAATTCTACGGTTTTTAATGGATACATGCCTGATTATTTTTATCCATCATTAATAAAATAGTGTTGAAAAGCAGGGTTAAAAGATAATCCAATGTTTTTTTCAGGAATAAAAAACTGTTAAATATGAGTTTCCTCGACAATCAGTATAGTAAAAAGAAAGGTAATCTTAGTGACCAGATTCAGGTTTTAAATTCTTGTATCGACCTTAAAATTAGTAATTTGAATCAGGCTTCATTTGATTGTTTTTTTCTCATTAACAATGTTATGAAGCAAAACCGTAATAATGCCATTGAGGCTATGAATATGGTTACAGAATTGTTTGAACTGGCTGGTGAAAAGGGAAATCCCATTGTATTGAAAAAGATAAAAGATCAGGTTCCTCTTATCCAGGAAAATTTAAAAGGATTGGCAGATGAGATTAATAATTCATTATCTGCTTTGGGTATTATAAAGTCAAACCTCCAGCTTTTGCCTGATCCATTTAAAAATTTGGCTCAAAACCTTGGTGCATTAAATACGCTTCTTACTCAAATTAAACTTACCAATGTCTACAAAGATCGAAGCTTTAAAAGCTTTTCAGGTGAGGAAGCCTTGAAGATTACTGAAGCCATCAATAAGTTGAAAAACAGTTGCCCGGTTTTTGAAGAAAATGTCTATAATATTGAGAATCATATTGATTCTCTTTATGCGGAACTAAATAAATTAAAGGATTTCTTCACAAATGATTTGCTGAATGATTTATCAGCTTTATCAAATGAATTGGAAGAAATTGATGCAACTACTCAATATTTGCTAAAGAAAAGTAAACCTGTTAATCAGCTATTGGATGATTTTAATAAACAGGCAGCTGTTGTTGTTGAAAAAATTGATTACAGAAATATTATCAGAACCAGGTTAAATCATATTCAAAACACTCAAAAGCTTATGCTTCAGGAGCTGTTTACTAATTCGGATAATAATTCGCATGATACTTTTGAAAATAATGATTGCGATGATGTGGCAAAAATTACCAGCACACAGATTGACCGACTTTTATATACCCATAAAGAGTACCGGGAGTCTGTTGACCGAATTATTTCAGTTATGGATCAAATGGGTTCGAAAATGCATGATATGGCTGAAACTTTGGCTGAAAATAATGATGCAAACTGGTATCTTTCCCGTCACGATAGATTGACTAGGTTATTTGATAGTCTTCATGAAAGCAAACAATCACAATTAAAAAGATATACTCAGGCAAGTAATGATATGGTTTTGATTTATAAAATTATAAAGGAACTGTTTGAGAAGTTTAAAGATCTTGAAATGATAGAAAATGCCATCGAACAAAAAGTAGTTGATCGAATCAATTTTGGTAATTTACTTATAAGTGAAGAGAAAGAAACAGCATCGTTGGCGCAGCAAATTCTTAAAGCTTACGCAGATAATCATTTTGAGAAAAATAAAATAAGGACATTGTTTTCTAATTCTATTGAAAACCTGAAAGAATTTATTGAAAATAAGTCTGTTTACTTGTATGGAAAAAAAGGAATAGAATGTATAAATCATATTTTTGAAAACCTTGGAAGCCATATTAATGATGTATGCCAAAATTTGAACACTTTTGGAAATCATATTCTGGAAGTTACAGAAAAAAGTAAGCTAATTCAGGAGACCGGATTGGAAAGCTTTGAAAAATTCAGGATTTATGATTTTTCGCAAAAAGATATCAATGAACTTATTGGTCAGTTAGAAGAAATAAACATGCTTGTAAAAACTCAAAAACCAGCAATGTTGCCGGAAAAAAGCAATTCAAACAGAAAAAAAGAGCTGCAAAGAGTTTACATACCGGCAAAATTTACCTGATGAGTTCGGCAGGGTGCTAAAAATTATATGCCATGGAAGATTTTAAATTCGTTTCGCAAATAAGTAATGATTCTCATGGATGTAGTATTCACATGATTTTTGAGGGAATGTTAACATTGCAAAATGCACCCCTTATTAAAGATTCGCTCAAAGAACCTTCGCAGGAATATGATATTGTTGATTTAATTACCAAGGATGTAACCGGTATCGATGTTTCCTTTATTAAAATATTGAAATCTTTTAAAGAGCTACTTGAACAGAAAGGGAAAAAAGTAAACGTAAGAATGGATTTGCCCTATGATGTAAACAGAATAATGTTAGAAACAGGAATTTCATTTCCAATACCATAATATTGGAAAATGATGTTATTTTTGTAAACCAAATGATCTGGAATAGAATATGAGATTATACTCAAATATAAACATGCTTGATCAGGAAATGCTCAAGATGCTTAGCGATTGCGCTGATGGTAATTGTGAATTAATCAATGATATATTTGATTCTTTTTCACCGGAGGCAGAAGAATTATTAGAAACAATCCAAACATCTTTAGAAAAAAAGAATTTTGAAAATCTCAGAAAATCAACACATGCTCTCGCAGGTATCTGCGGCTCTGTTGGTGCTGCCCGTATGCAGCAAATTGCATCTGATGTTGAAAATTTAATTAAAGCAGGAGAATTAGACAATGCAGCCAGGATTGCCGCTGAACTATCTGGTAATTATGAATTGTTAAAAAAAGAAATTCATGAATACCAGGAGTCTTTGGGGCAGTATTAAGCAGCTATATAATACCTGAAAAATAATTAAAGAAACGGGTGAAAATCCCTGGTGAGTTCTTTATACTCCGGAGAAAATTCATGCCGTTTTTTGTTTTCAATACTAAGTACTTCCGAATTAACTTCACTTACAGGCTTTTGGGAATAAACTGAAATCAGTCTTACCGGATTATGATCAGGTGTAGGCTTTATAATCAGGTATCTTATGGGGAAAAGCTTAACTGATTGAGCAAAATAATCATTTTGTTCTTTTGCAGAAAAAGGAAAAATTGT
>SKSE01000171.1 GCA_007118135.1 Bacteroidales bacterium
ACCATGGTTACTGAATTTCAGCTTAACCAGGGCAGCATAAGCACCACCGGCGACCGGTATGCCGATAACCAGCGTTTCGGAATCAATATCCGCTATAACTTCGGAATACCCAACCGGCAGGAAAGAAGAAATTTTCCGGATTTTGATATGGCGGAGTGATTTTAGGAGTCACACCTGCAGCTATTATTCTAAGAAGTTATTGTTTTCTCCAGCCAGTAAAGATGTGCATATCGGCGCGTCTCTGATTATGACCCAAATTGTTATGTACAGACGCGCATCACGGCGCGTCTCAAAAAAATTGCTGAAAATTTTTCCCGATATCTCCAACTGATCTGCATTGCGCTGCAAAACTATCATCTTTCTATTAACCTTTATTGCGTGCAGCGCCGGGAATCATTCATTCTGAATAATTCTACAAATGTTAAGCTCCTTCGGAGCAGTTGGAATCAGACGAACCAGCCAAAGAAAAAGAAAAGCTTAAATCAGGTAGCTCACAAGAGTCTGCAATACCGGTCTTGGGTGGTTGCAAGTAACAATAGAAGTTAGAAATGAAGCTTTAAAAACTGGGACGCTTTGACATGCAATTGTGTCTAAAACATGGATGGATAGAAATAAGGATGTTGCCCTGAATATACATGCATCATTTGGGAAGAAAACCAAACCCCCTAAAACAGTAATGGGAATGACTCTGTTCGAATCATTCCCATTCACTTTGAAAAACTTGCGCCTTTCATCGTGGCAGGCTACTGTTATTGTGACCGGCGTTCAACCTTGGTGTCAGGAACGTGTCCTGACGGCTGAAGCCCTTAGCAATTCCGAAGTACCCGCTAGGGTAGTTTCAGACTTGCCGTCTGCTGAAAATACCCGAAAGTATTTTTTCCCAGACTGAAGTGTCGTTTTTGCAAGGACTTTGCAAAATCTTCTCTTTTTATGATGGTGTTACTTTTCATCATGCTTTCTTTTCTTTGCAGAAAAGTGGGCTTTCAAAAAAGCAACTCATAAAATGAGGGCTTTTTACAGAGCAAGCCTTTGTCAACCCGAAGGTTTTACAGACTTCAGCATACATTTGGTGAAACCGAAGTCTCATCAAACAGTGTGCTGCCTTCGACTCAATCACTTAAAGAACGCCAGGCGCTGTTAGGTAACTGACCGTTTTCTCATTAGAACAGGTTTTGCAACCTGTGTCTTCAGAGAGCCCGGACTTCGGCTCCTCAAGTAAGCAAATCTTTCGATTTGTGCGATCCGGTTAGTTGCTCAGCTAAGAACAGTAACTTTCTCCTTGCTTTTTGGAGCGGCCTTTTATCGCTCACCTGCTGATACAAATATATACTTTTAAAAGTGCCCAAGTCAAGTTTTTTTTGCCGTTTTTATTAACGTTAAATTAACATTGGTTATTAACAATTGTTGATAACTCGAAGTGGTTCATTGTCAATTATCTGTTGTTATCTTAGGAGCTTTAGTTTGTATTTGTTAACAATAAAATATATGTAATGCTAACATTAATATCCTGTAAACTGCCAAAATTTGCATAAAAACAACTAAAAAATTCAGTCAAATTTTTCCTGAAATGAGCTTTTTTGAAAATATTTTTGAATTTTCTATCATTTTTCAATAAATAAAAAAATGTGTTTTTGTCTTCATTTTCTGTAAACGGATAAAATTATAAATAGTAAGTCCGGGCTTTTATCATGCAATAACCAGGAATTCTTAATCTTTATTAAATAGGTGAATAGTCAATATCATTTTTCAGGCATTCGGCTGATTTTAGTATTTTTGGAAATGCAATTCAAGTGGCTGTTTTCAGGTACTGCGGGGAATAGAATCTTTTCAGATTTTACATTATATTTTTTCTTTAACCATAATCTAATATTTATCAAATCACTTAGCTATGCATAGATATATCAAATTACTTAAAATGCTGTTTCTTGGCATTTTTATCCCTTTTGCAGGGATTGCTCACGATGATGCGCGTATGATGCGATTTCCTGACATTAATGGCGATCAGATTGTATTTGTTTACGCCGGAAATATCTGGACTGTACATTCCCATGGTGGTGATGCCCGTCAGCTTACATCGCACAAAGGTTTGGAATTGTTTCCGAAAATTTCACCCGACGGGAAATGGATTGCCTTTTCAGCCGAATACACCGGCAGCCGGCAGGTTTTTGTCATGCCAGCACAGGGTGGCACGCCCATACAACTCACCTGGTACAATGATGTTGGCCCTATGCCTCCCCGGGGTGGTTTTGACAATGTAGTGCTAGGGTGGACATCCGACAGTAAAAACGTATTCTTCCGCAGTAACCGCACTGAATACGGCGATCGTATGGGACGATATTACACTGTAAGTATCGACGGCGGATTTGTTGATGAATTGCCCATACCTTACGGTGGTTTTGCCGATTTATCACCCGATGATAGTAAAGTAGCTTTTGCATATGTGGACAGGGAATTCCGCACCTGGAAAAGATACAAAGGTGGTCGCGCTTCAAGTTTGTGGATTTACGACCTGGTGAACAATACTTCTGAAGAGATTACCGACTGGGTGGGTACTGATCATATTCCCACATGGTATGGCGATAAGATTTATTTTGCTTCTGACCGTGACCTATGGCTCAATGTATACAGTTATGATGTGAATACCAGGGAAGTTAAACAACATACCTACCATGATAAATTTGATGTAATGTGGCCCAGTGGAAATAACGGCCAGTTGATATACGAAAACGGTGGATACTTATATAAACTCGACCTTGAAAAAGGTATAGAAGAGCGTGTTGTTGTAAATATCCGATATGATAATCCGCTTACATTACCTTATTTTAAAAATGTAAAAGAGAATATTCATAGTATGGCTATTTCACCATCGGGTAACAGGGTGCTGTTTGATGCCCGGGGTGATATTTTTTCGGTACCCGCCGGAGATGGTACTATACACAATCTTACCAACCGGCAGGGAGTAAGAGCGGTTTATCCCACATGGTCACCCGACGGCAAATGGATAGCTTATTATTCTGATGAAACAGATGAGTATGAGGTTTATATGCTCGAAAATAAGGAATTTGCTACGCCCAGACAAATCACCAGCGACTCAAAAGGATGGAAGTACCAGGCAATCTGGTCGCCTGACAGCAGGTACATGGTGTACTTCGACCGTAGCATGAAACTGCAGTTGCTGGATGTAAACAGCGGTCGGATAACCGAAATTGATACCCCCGGTGCATTTGAAATACGCAGCTACGACTTTTCACCCGATTCACGATGGGTTACATATACAAACAGCAACTCCAACAGACAAAGCTCGGTTTGGGTTTACAATGTTGAGAATGGCGAAAAACACCAACTGACAGATCATACTTTTTCTGATGGTAATCCGGTTTTCTCTAAATGTGGTAATTACATTTTTTTCACCTCCAACAGAGATTTCAATCTGGCTTTCTCTTCCTTTGAGTTCAATTATCTTTACAATAATGCAACCCGAATTTATGCGCTGCATCTTACCCACGACAGCCCCAGGCTTTTTGAACCAAAGGAAACGATTGAGAATGCCGGCAATAACAACAACTCTTCCTCATCAAAACGTGAAAGGGTAGAGATTGATCCCGTTAATTCTGATCGCCGTATTGTGGCTTTCCCGCTTTCTTCGGGAAGTTACTGGGGTTTGCAGGCTGTTGATGACGGATTGGTTTATTTTACCGATTCGGGTATGAATCTTTATAGAGTGAAAGATCAAAAAAATGAACTTATCATGGGAGGAATACGCAGTGGTATGGTTTCAGCAGACGGCAAAAAATTCCTTTACAGCCACCGCGGCGATTACGGTGTTGCCGATCTGAGGCCTGGACAGACCGCCGGTGATGGCAAGCTTGATTTGGATAATTTGACCATGCGCATTGAACCCCGCAAGGAATGGGAACAGATATTCCGTGACGGATGGCGGATTTTCCGCGATTTCTTCTATGTGGGTAACCTGCATAATGTAGATTGGGATGGTTTCTATGAAAAGTATTCAGAAATGCTTCCTTATGTAAATCATCGTTTCGACCTGGATTATATTTTTGGTGAAATCATTGCTGAAACCAATACCGGACATGCTTATGTGGATTATGGCGATTTTGAAAGGGTTGATCGTGTTCAGAATGGTTTGTTCGGAGCACAAATCAAGGCCGACAGGCAGAGCAACCGGTATTTCTTCAGTAAGATTTATGAAGGTGAAAACTGGAACAGCTCCCGACGTTCGCCCCTTACAATGCAAGGTATTGATGTAAAAGAAGGCGATTACCTGATTTCCATTGAAGGGCAGCAGGTAACCACTGCCGACAATCCCTATAAATTCCTTGAGAACCGGGTAGATGTGGCAACCCGTATTACAGTCAGTAGCAGTTCCGATGGACGTGATGCACGCTCCTATACTATACATCCTATTGCCAGCGAAATTGAGCTCAAATATCTGGATTGGGTTAATACCCGCCGGGCAATGGTTGATGAACTTTCGGGCGGTCGAATTGGCTATATCCATGTTCCCAATACTGCACATGATGGCAATCGTGAGCTGCACAGGGGTATGTATGCTTATCATGATAAGGATGCACTTATCATAGATGAGCGTTTCAATGGTGGAGGTTTCATCCCCGACAGAATGGTGGAAATGCTCAGCCGTGAAACCCATGCCTATTGGCATGTCCATGGACTTGAGCCCATGCGTACACCCGGTGTTGCACATGATGGCCCCAAAGCTATGCTCATAAATCAGTTTGCTTCCTCAGGAGGAGACGCATTCCCGTACTTCTTCCGGCAGAAAAATCTGGGTACTATAATCGGTACCCGCACCTGGGGCGGTTTGGTTGGTATGATGGGTAATGCACGCCTATCAGATGGTGGTTATATTGGTGTACCTCGCTTTGGTATTTATAACCAGGAAGGGGAGTGGATCATTGAAGGTATTGGTATTTATCCTGATATTGAAGTAGTTGATGAACCCCACCTGGTTGCTGCCGGCAGAGATCCTTCATTGGAAAAAGC
>SKSE01000018.1 GCA_007118135.1 Bacteroidales bacterium
AAAAAACTACTATTCTGTTCCAATAGTGCCACTACCGGAATACCAAGGAATATCCTGGGAAACTGCCCGAAAATTGCTTCATGAAAAACTGGAAGCAGCGGTTGTGAAAAGGCTTGTTTCAGATGTTCCTTTGGGAGCGTTTCTCAGCGGAGGTATCGACAGCAGTATAATTGTTGCACTTGCAGCAAAACATGTTGATCATCTTAAAACCTTTTCCATAGGTTTCAAAGACGAACCCATGTTCGATGAAACCCATTATGCCCGCAGTGTGGCGCAAATGCACAAAACAGATCATACAGAATTTTCGCTCACCACCAATGATCTGCTCGATTGTTTGTATGATGTTCTGGATTACACCGACGAGCCCTTTGCTGATTCGTCGGCTCTTGCAGTTTATATTCTCAGCCGTGAAACCAAATCAAAGGTAACAGTGGCACTCTCCGGAGATGGTGCTGATGAGATGTTTGCAGGTTACAACAAACACATGGCCGAATGGAAAGCACGTAATGGAGGCATGGTACCCCGGGTACTGAAGTATTTGCATCCTGGCCTGGCACTTATGCCAAAGTCCCGTCATTCAGCCCTTGGAAATAAAATCAGGCAGTTGCACCGTTTCGGAGAGGGTATGAACCTGACAAAGGATGACCGTTACTGGCGCTGGGCAGCTTTTACCGATGAAAATTATCCGCAACAGCTTCTCTTAAAGCCTTCAAATCATGATGAATATCTTTCAAGGAAGCAGGAACTTTTAAAGTATATCCGCACTGTTGATAGCGATTCAATGAATGATGTTTTGCTCAACGACATGCACCTGGTATTAAACAATGATATGCTGACCAAAGTAGACATGATGTCGATGGCCAACTCGCTTGAAGTCAGGGTTCCTTTTCTGGATCATGATTTAGTCAACCTGGTTTTTTCACTTCCGGATTCATACAAAATTGATAAAACCCAAAGAAAGAAAATCCTGAAGGATACTTTCAAAAACCTTTTACCACCTGAACTTTACCACCGTCCGAAACAGGGTTTTGAAGTTCCTCTGCTGTCATGGTTCCGTTCAGAATTAAAAGAAACCATACTGAACAAATGGCTCGAAAATGAGTTTATCCGCGATCAGGGAGTATTCAATCCGGAAGTTATTAACAATTTGAAGAAAAAACTTTTTTCATCAAACCCCCATGAAATACATGCACAGATATGGAGTTTAGTGGTGTTTCAGCACTGGTATGAGGGATTCCACGAAAAAAAATAGGTGATTTCCTTAATTTTAATTTAATACTTTTTTTGTATTATTGCCGGAAATATTTAGACAAAACGACATTTTCAATTAAATAAATGCCACGAATCCTTCGAATTCTTAATCGGTTTAATTTAGGTGGTCCAACCTATAATGCCGCTTATCTTACAAAATATCTGGATAATCATTACGAAACCTTGCTGGCGGGAGGAGCCAACGGAGCCTCCGAAAAGAACTCGCAATATATTGTAAATCAACTTGGCATTGAACCATTGATTATTCCATCCTTGCATAGAGAAGTTTCGCCGGCCGATGACTTAAGAGCTTACCGTTACCTGACCAGAATTATCCGCGATTTTAATCCACATATCGTACATACTCATGCATCAAAGGCAGGAGCAATAGGACGTCTTGCTGCCGTTAATCAAAATGTTCCGGTTATAGTTCATACTTTTCATGGTCACATATTTGAATCCTATTTTGGGCCACTGAAAACTTCAATGTATAAAAACATTGAACGTTACCTGGCAAAAGGAACCAACCGGATCATTGCCATTAGTGAAACCCAGAAAAATGATCTCACACAACGGTTTAAAATATGTCCTGAAGAGAAAGTTAGTGTAATTCCTTTGGGATTTGATCTTAACAGGTTTCGCGAGAATCAGGGTGAGAAGCGGGTTGCTTTCAGGAATAAATATAAGATAAAGGATGATGAAATAGCCATAGGTATCATTGGTCGTTTGGTTCCCATCAAAAATCATTCTATGTTTCTGGAAGTTTTGAAAATGGTCCAGGGCAAGACCAATAGGAAAATCCGTGCTTTTATTGTGGGAGATGGTGAAACACGTGAAATCTTAAAACAGAAAGCAATTAACCTGGGAATTAACCATGTAAATGGTATTGGCGAATACCATCCGGCAACACTTACATTCACAAGCTGGATAACTGAAATGGATTATGTAAACGCCGGTTTGGATATTATTGCACTTACTTCGCTTAATGAAGGTACTCCCGTTAGTATTATTGAAGCCCAGGCTGCAGGAAAACCTGTGGTGACTACAAGGGTGGGAGGTATCGAAGATGTCGTTATTCCAAATGAGACTGCATTACTCGCCGAGAAGGATAATCCCCTTGAGTTTGCTTCGAAGCTTTTGAATCTTGTTGAAAACGATGAGCTGAGGGCTTCCTTCGGACGTAAAGGCTGGGGGCATGTAGGTGAGAAATATCATTATTCACGACTGGTAAGAGAAATGGAAGTGCTTTATGACCGATTGCTCGATAAAAAAGTGATTTATCCTGTTTTCTATCGGGAATCGATTTCTGAAGCTTCATAAATTTTATTGGTGCACTTTTTTCTGAGCTTCTTTTGTTAAAACTTTCTTTTTCCAATTTAAAAAACCAAAGCTTTTGTTAATTTTGCAGACAACCGAACCTTACGTAGTTTATCAATTCAACCCCTGTAAGTGAAAAGAATCTGGATAATTTTCATCATTGCCATTACCTTTTCCTCCTGTCAGATACTGAATCCGGAGCGTATGTTACGTACACCGCCTGATTATGAGTATGCCTCGGTTGAAGATGCACGTATTGAGGAGGAGTACCGCCTGGCACCCAATGATGAACTATTTTTCCGTTTGTATACCAATGATGGTGAAAGGCTTGTTGATCCCATCAGTCCCATTACCCAGCAGCAGATCAGGGGCGATCATAATTATCGCATTGAATTTGATGGGTATGTTAAGATTCCTGTTTTGGGACGTGTAAAACTCAGTGGCATGACCCTGCGGGAGGCTGAAAGATTTCTTGAAGAAAGGTTTTCGGAATTTTATAACCGCCCATTCGTGCAACTGAGAGTAACCAATAACAGGGTTATTATTTTCCCGGGAGGAAGAGGCGGAACATCAAGAGTAGTCTATCTGGAAAATACCAATACCAATCTTTTTGAAGCGCTGGCTATGGCAGGAGGTATTGCCGACGGCAGGGCAAACCGAGTAAAAGTAATCAGGGGCGATCTGAATGATCCTCAGATTTTTCTTATCAATCTTTCTACCATTGAAGGTGTAAAGAATGCCGATATGGTGCTTCAGGCCAACGATATTATTTACGTTGACCCACGTGAAAGAGTGCCTCAAAGAATTATGGAAAATATAGGTCCATATCTTACCTTGTTTTCCACTGCCTTAATCATTTATTCAATTTTTAAGTGATCTGATGTCGAATCCCCAGGTAAGGAAAATATCAGCAATAAATGATGAACTGGATATAAAACTGTTTTTATATATATCCAAAAAGAACATTATTTTTCCCATCATCTTTGTAATTTTAGCTATTACTGGTGCGTGGCTGTATTTGCGATATACTCCTCCTGTGTATCAAACTTCATCAATTATTCAGCTTGGCTCACAGGCACAGGCATCACGAATATTGCCAACAGTAAACATTTACGATGATGACCTTGCCAAACAGATTGAATTAATGCGCTCCTCTGTTTTTCTTCAAAGGGCATTATCACGTTTACCTCTTGATGTTACTTACTATTCCAGAGGAAGAGTACTCAATTTTGAACTTTACAGAAATGCTCCATTTACTGTGGATGCAATTATAAAAGACCCATCAATATATGGAGTTCCTATATATCTTGATTTTGTCAGTCAGGATAATATAATTCTTACTTTCACCCATAAGGGGCATCAAAAAAAACGTGAAATTCATGTAAATGGTCGTAACAATCTGCCCGAAATGGATATTATTATTGATATTCACAATTTTAATATTATCAGGGAGCAGCAAAGCTTATTCAGCCGTAATTCATACTTTTTTATCCTTAATAACCCTGAAACCATTGCTGCGGCCTACAGTCGTGATATAAGAATTAATGTGCTCAACTCTGCTGCAAAGACCATACAGATAAGTTACCAGGGAACCAATGCACAAAAGGCATCTGACATTGTAAATATCATATCTGAAGAGTTTAGTCTCTACGATCTTGAAAAAAAAGCCGAGAGTGCTAATAATATCCTCGAATTTATCGATGAGCAGCTGGATTTATTATTTACCAAATTATCAGATTCTGAAATTGAGCTGGAAGAATTTAAAAAAGAACATGGTATTGATGAAGTAACTCTTACGCCTTTGCCAACGCTGCAGGGAAGAATAGCTGATTTTGAAAATCAGATTGTAATGCTTCAGATGGAGAAAAGCATTTTTTCAGAGATTGAACAAAGCCTTGTGGATGAAGAAGATGATGTTGATATTTATCGTTTGATAGCCATACTTGCCGGAAGCGAGTTCAGGGGAAATATTTCCAGTATGCTTTCAACTCTGCAGGAGCAACTTCTGGAACGTGAAAGATTGCTTTATCAGGTAACACCCGAAAGCCGCCAGATTGAATCATTAAATTACCAGATTGATATTCAGAAGAGAATACTGGTGGAAAGTATAAATACTCTGAAAAGAAATCTGCGCAGCCGTATTGATGATTTAACCTCTAAAATTGAGAGTTATGAACGCTACCTTTTCAATCAGACCGGGCGTTACAGCTTGATTGAGTTCAGTATGCTCCAAAGGGTACATTCCATTAATGAAAGGTTTTACAATCAGCTGGTTGAAAAAAAGGCTGAATACTCTATTTCCAAAGCAGGATATGTTTCACAGAGCGTTATCCTGGAAAGATCGAGAACTCCTGGCAGGCCCATTTCGCCCAAACCCAGGAGTATTTATGCCAGTAGTCTTCTTGCTGCT
>SKSE01000129.1 GCA_007118135.1 Bacteroidales bacterium
AGTGGTTTGCTGAAATCTTCTTCGGTTGTAATTCCTGTGCGGGGGTGAAAATAGCTCTCAAAGTAAACAAATGGACCCTCTGAATCCCCCCTGAGTCTTATAAGTTTTACAACTTCTGTTTTTTGCGGAAGGTTGAAAAAGTGCGCAATTTTTTCACTGATAAAAGTTTTGTAAGACTCAATCTCGTAATTGACAAAAGCAATTCCTTTTTCATTCATTTCCTGGGTAAAAGAGTGCCAGTTGCTCAGTTGGGTGGTAACGGTTTTCTTAACCGCCTTTGTGCCCTTACCTTTTTTTCGCATGATAAGGCCTTCATATTCGAGCTTGTTGGTGGCCTGTCTTACTGTGTTTCGACTGATACCCAGTTTTTTGGCCAATTCGGATTCGGCTGGTAGATAACCTCCGTCGCAATAGGGTGGCAGTTCAATGAGCTTGCGAAGTAATTCTTCTACCTGTGCATGAATGGGTATTACACTTAAATGGTCTACTTTTAAATTCATAGTTGTTCAAATGTTCATACATTTTCAAATGTAAAGAAAATTTTAATATGCGCTGCAATATTTTCTACTCTTTTTAACTTTGCGTCTGTTTCATTAGGTTTTATATGCCCGGAATTTACATCCACATACCCTTTTGCCGGCAGGCTTGCCACTATTGCAATTTTCACTTTTCCGTTTCGCAGAAAAGGAGACCGGAATTTGTTCAGGCCCTGAAAAGAGAAATTTCCCTGCAAAAGGATTTTCTCAAATCCGGTTCTGAAGACAAGGTGCTACTGGATACTTTGTATTTTGGCGGCGGCACTCCATCTTTACTGGAAATTTTTGAGCTTGATGAAATTTTTTCTGAGCTGTTCAGATTTTATGAACTTGCCCCGGATGCCGAAGTTACGCTTGAAGCCAATCCCGATGACCTGAATCCGGAAAAGCTGGCTGCCCTGCGTAATACCCCGGTAAACCGCCTGAGTATCGGTATTCAAAGCTTCCATGAAGCGGATTTAAAATATATGAACCGCTCGCATAATGCACAGCAGGCAGTTAAAGTTTTAAATAATGCCCGAAAAGCCGGATTTGAAAATATAACAGCCGATCTTATTTATGGTACTCCGGGTATGAATGATGCGCAATGGAAAGAAAATATCATGAAGTTGATTTCACATGATATCCCACATATTTCAGCTTACAGCCTGACAGTGGAAAAGAAAACAGCCCTGGAAGTATTTATCCGCAAGGGGAAAGCGGCCCCGGTTGATGAAGAGCAATCGGCACGGCAATTTGAGATATTGTGCGAAATAACAACTCAGCATGGCTATGAACATTATGAGATATCCAACTTTGGAAAGCCCGGCTTTTTTTCCAGGCATAACCTGAGTTACTGGTCTGGAGTACCTTATCTGGGTTTGGGTCCGTCGGCACACAGTTACAGCGATGGTTTGCGCCGCTGGAATATTGCCAATACCTGTAATTATATAGAAAACCTTCAAAACGGGCAACTACCACCCTTTGACCAGGAACAACTTGACAAAGACCAGCAATACAATGAATATGTAATGACCGCCTTGCGAACCATGTGGGGTGTAGATAAAGAATTGGTTAAAAGCCGCTTCGGAAATGATTATTTTGAAAAAATGATGCAGACTACCCGAAAATTTCTGAAGAATGGAAAAATGCTGGAAACATCATCACATCTGATCATTTCAGCCGAAGGAAAGTTTTTGGCAGATGGAATCGCCGCTGAACTCTTTGTTTAAAATATCCTGAAAAAAAACCGGGCTTCCTTAGGGAAAGAAGCCCGGCCAAACCAAAACACTATGAAGAGACTTTTAACTATGAAGGAGCTATTATAATCTTAGAATAATTCTTCTTCTACTTCCCTTTCAGGCTTAATGAAGGGTCTGATATCCAGCATTTCCTGCTGACCGTTTTCTTTTTGTTTTACTTCTCTGAAGATAACTTTGGTGTCGAAATCAAATGTTTCCATAAAATTTTCTACTATTACCTGGATTTCAAGAACTTTTCCTTTGATATCCTTTATGGTGTAGCTTTTTACTTCGGTACTTGCATTTGCAAAGTTTACACTTATCATCAGAATGGCTGCGAGGGTTAAAATTTTTGCTTTCATGACATTGAGTTTTTTATGTTTTTATATTTTATTGACTTTGTGATTTCTGATTAGAGATTATCGAATTCTGTGCCAAAGTTTGTAAAAAACATAATATCAGGTATTTATGATCAATGCATTGGTAAAAATAAAAATAGTTGCTTGAAAAATTGTCCGTTAGCGTTAAGAAGTGTTCAGTTGCGAACACATTGAATATTTTGAGCTCAAATTTTCCGGGTATAGCACATTATTTCTCATTGCTGATATTTATCAATGTCTTTCTTCATTAATAAATCCAGCGCTCATCATAAAAATCCGCATCACTTGTGCTGAGCTTGTCGAAGTATCAGCGTTGTATCCCATCCAGGTTCCACCCCTAATCTCAAAAAAAATCCGTACGTTTGCCCGCAAAATAACCTGAGTATTTTATGATTTTCCGTGGCATAGGCTTAGCACCGGGTACGTTAAAGACCATTTTCAGGGCATTCAAGTATCCCAATTACCGGCTGTATTATTACGGTCAGAGTATTTCGCTCATTGGTACCTGGGTACAGAATATTGCCATGGGGTGGTTGCTTTACAGGCTCACGGGTTCGGCATTGCTATTAGGTACGGTGGCTTTTGCCCAGCAGATACCATCACTGTTTATTATGCCCTTTGCCGGGGTGCTGGCCGACCGTTTCAATCGCCGCAAGGTCATCATCATTTCGCAGGCTGCTGCAATGGTTGTGGCTTTTGTGCTGGCATTTGTGGTGCTGCTCGATTTAGTAACAGTACCCATGATTATAACCCTGGCGACCATCAACGGGATTATCCTGGCATTTGATACCCCTTTCCGTAATTCTTTTGTGCCTGATATGATAACCGACCGGGCAGATTTGGGAAATGCCATTGCCCTTAATTCATCATTATACAACCTGGCAAGATTTATTGGACCACCCATTGGGGGTGTATTGATTGCACTGGTAGGGGAGGGATGGTGCTTTTTTATCAACGGAGTGAGTTTTTTTGCCGTATTGGTATGTTTGTTTGCCATGAAGGTTAAGAAGCAGAAGGCCAGGGAAATCAAAGGTTCTGTTCTACGCGAATTAAAGGAAGGAATTTCTTATGCGCTGGGTGAGAAACCGCTTCGATATCTACTGACTCTGGTAATGCTCAGCAGCTTCTTTGGGCTGCCTTTTCAGGCTTTGCTACCGGTTTTCGCTGCGGATGTTTTGGGAGGGGGCTCAGAGTTACTTGGAATATTAACAGGTGCACTGGGATTTGGGGCCTTGTCGGGCGCTTTTTATCTGGCAGCCCGAAAGCATGTGCATACCATTCCTCTTGCTACTTTTCGCGCTGCACTGCTGTTTGCTATTGGTTTGGGCATTTTTGCCCTTTCACCCGTAAGGGCCCTATCGTTCATCATGATGGCTGCCACAGGTTTTGGTATGATTGTACACTTTAACAGCACCAATGCTCTCATACAAACTATTTCCGATGAAGATAAACGTGGTAGGGTAGTAGCTTTGTACAGTCTTTCATTTATGGGTATAACTCCACTGGGCAGCCTTGCTGCAGGTTGGGTATCTGAATTTATTGGTGTACCCTATACGGTTTTTGCTTTCTCAATTATTTGTGTGGCTTCGGCACTGCTTTTTGGTAAAAGATTGCCGGTTGTGTTCAGGAGGGTAGTGAGGAGGAGATAGCCAAAGTAAGCAGCCTGATGATAATCAGTTTCTTCCTGAAAATCAATTCTTTGGTAAGACCAGAAAGGCCCCAAAATGTTTGAAGACCAGATCTACCACATTTGACCTGATTTCCTGTTTTTTATTGAAACTGACCTGGTATTCTACATCCAGATATAATTTTTCGTTTCTCATATCGATATAGGGCAGGATAAACTCCTTGTCAGTTAATAACTGCTGAATATCATCCTTAAGATGAGATAGCATTTCACTTTTATTTTCCGGGATACCGGCCAGCAGAAAGAAAATATGCTCATGAAGCTTGTTTTTCCCAAGCTTAGTAATGCTTTTTTCAAGGAATAGACGATTAGGGACGCGGGTATAACCTTCAGGAAATTCGTGGGCTTTATCAAGCAGCACGAAAAAGGTACCTATGTGCTCAACGGTTCCTTCATCTTCTCCTATTTTGATATAATCGCCAATACGAAAAGGTTTTTTTCTCAGGAGAATAATCCATCCGAAAAAAGATAAAAGCACATCACGCACTGCAAAGGCAAGACCTGTTGCCAGTAAACCCACAAATATGGTAATATTTCCCGGTGAAACACCAAAGTGACCGAGAATATAAAAAATACCTATGGTGTATATCGTCCAGCTGTAAATCTTTGAGTAAAATATTTTTTCTTCCGGCTCGTCAAAGAATCGTGCAATACGTTTTATGGTTAAGCGAAGCAACAGACTGCTGAAAAAAAGCACGGCTATTACAAGTGAAATATTACCAAGGATAGCAATTAAACGGGTCGGAAGTTCAATGAAATTTTCTCTGTGTAAAAACAATAGTAACTGGAGTATAATCAATGTCACCAAGGTTACCACCAATGAAATACTCAGGAATTTGATCCGTATTTCTTTATATTTACGCTTTGCCATTTTAGAGTTTATTTTCAGAGGTCAATCTATATGAAGTAATATGCTTATTATTATCATTCTTTTTCTGCTTATTTCTTTACCTTTTTTTTACCCCATGGCCAAAGCTTTTTTAATTTGCTCATTGTTATCGAATGCTTCGCCGTTCCCTCTTCGCCCAGCAGGAAAGCATAGGGTCGCATGGAGTCTATACGTGAGAATATGATTCGCATAATGGCCAGGAAAGGTACAATTAGCAGCATGCC
>SKSE01000016.1 GCA_007118135.1 Bacteroidales bacterium
CTGGTCGGCATATCGGCTTTTAAAATGGTAAATCAGCAGTGGAAGAATGTCGTGATCAGGGTCTATGGGTGCAAAATATATATTATCAGCCGTTTGCTGGAAACGCACAAAGCCATGGAAACGGTGCACTTCCTTTTTCACTTTTCGGGCGGTCTGCACCACTTCATAAACATCCTCATCCAGCATATTCTGATAAAAATCGGTGTGATTAGATGTAAAGATCTTTCTCAGATAACGCCACAGCAGCATTTCCACACCGGGCAGTTCCGACATGAATGCTACATGCACCATGCGTGCATTCTTTGGCGATGTTTTTTTGATCAGTCCTTTCCAAACCCTTTCGGCTTTTGCTGTATCGGTTTCCACACTTATAATTTCCGAAAACAGATCCTGCAAAGCTTTTCCCTCCGCAAATATCTCCTGTGGCTGCAGTTTATTCTCGAAGGCATGAAAAATCAGGCTTAGAAAGCCGTCGAAGGTACCGTCGTATTGGAGTTTGATGTGGGACATGATTTGTGTTTACTTTAAGGGATGCTATTTGGTATGTTTTAACAACCACGTGCCCGTTTCCAGCTCTGTGGCCAGCATTTGAAATTCATACTCCTGTGATTTCAGGTAATTATTAAAGAGCTCCTTTTTTTCAGGTTCTTTGGCAATGAGTTCACTGACCCGGTTTTTCATTTTAATGAACATTTCCATTTCATCATCTTCCATCCCGTCGCGTGAAAAAATTACTTCCTCAGCAACAGAGAATCCTGCAAGGATAATCTGGTCAAAGAAGTCGGTTTTATGCGGACATCTTTTATATTCAGATTTGGAATCATCAGGCAGGTATGCGTCATCGAGAACTACAAAGCCGGGACTATTGAGCAGTGGTTTTATTCTTTCAAGTGTTTGATACAGATCTCCCAACACAGGTCCCACTGCACCCAGAATTGCCAAATCCAAATTCTGGTATTCATGAATCAATTCATTGGCATCGCCCTGCCGGAAAATGCATTTGCTTTCCACACCATATTTCTTTGCATAGGCCTTGGCATCTTCAATGAATTCCTTCATGAAATCAATTCCGTAAACTATGCAGTCAAATTTTTCTGCAATCCGAACAGAAATTGCACCTTTGCCACAACCGATATCCAGAACTTTAAGTCCGGTTTTTTGTATGTTTCGTTCCATAAGCCCGGTTACAGTGGCCGGGTCGGCTCCCATTTCCCACAAATCCTGCAGAATAAAAGGAAGATAGGGAAAAATGTCAGGATTAAAACCATCCAGCGATTCGGTGACTTTTTGTTTGATGTCTTTCATTTGCTGAACTTTTTTATACCCATGTACGAAGATATGGGATTATGGTGAGGTTCAGACAGAATTTTTTCCTCAGGATTAAATATC
Source organism: Bacteroidales bacterium (assembly GCA_007118135.1). Lineage (GTDB taxonomy): Bacteria > Bacteroidota > Bacteroidia > Bacteroidales > UBA7960 > SKVR01. The sequence continues at coordinate 1,390 of SKSE01000016.1, forward strand.
TGTTTTCTGCAATATTTTCAACAAATCATATGTTTTCAAATACTATACTGTTATTTTTGTTGATTGCTATGAGTTTTTCTCTCAGAATTTATGGCTTCAACTGAATTCTATTTCAATCATATACCATGATCAAATTTATACATACAGGCGACCTTCATCTGGATACTCCGTTTAAAGGGTTGAGTAATGTGAATCGTGAGCTGGCCGGTCGGTTGAAAGATGCAACTTTCAAAAGTTTCCGGAAAATTATAAATCTTTGCATTGATGAAGATGTTGATTTTCTGCTGATTACCGGCGATATTTTTGACAGCGAAATTCAGAGCCTGGCAGCACAACTTGGTTTTGTAAAAGAATTGGAAAAGCTTTCAAAGCGCGGAATACCAACCTATATGATTTGCGGTAATCATGATCCGCTGAATTCATGGATGGAAGAACTGAAGTTACCCGAAAATGTATTTCGCTTTGGAGCATCGGAGGTGGAGTATTTTACTTTTGAAAAGGACGGAAAGCCCCTTGCCGATATTTACGGCATCAGCTATGGAACTAAAAACGAAAACCGTAACCTGGTCGATGCCTATGTTCGGAAAGAAAACCCCGCACATTTTTCTATTGCCCTGCTGCATGGAACTATCGGTTCAGCCGGAGCACATGAAAATTATGTTCCTTTCAGGCTGGAGGATGTTAAGCGTAAAGGTTTTGATTACTGGGCGCTGGGGCACATTCACAAACATCATGTAGTGCATCCTGCCCATCCGGCCATTGTTTATCCGGGCAATCCCCAGGGGCGTGATTTTGGTGAGACAGGCCAGAGGGGTTGTTACATGGTGACTCTTAATGAAAACCAGGCTCCTGAAATAACTTTTATCCCCACCCAGTTTATTAGTTTTGAGGAGGTGGTTGCAGATTTATCAAGTCTTGACAGCATTGGTGAATTAAGCAGCCGCATCCATGATGCTGTTCAGGAAATTACAGGCAACCAACAGAATTCCGCCGGAATTATTCGGGTTACCCTCAGTGGCCGGACTGCCTTGCATGGATTGCTGCACCGCCCTGGTGAAACCGAAAACCTTCTTAAAATGCTCAATGAAGGGCAGTTGCAACAGGAGTATTTCACGCTGTTTGACAGGATAGTATTACAAACTCTGCCTGATGCAGATCTTGATGAAATGAAAGAAGCCAATGATTTTACTGCCGAAATTCTGAAATCCTTTGATAACCTGAATGCTGTTCCTGAAAAATATCAGGAGCTTTTTCATCAACTGGAACAGGAGTTTGGCAGTCAGCCGGCCAAAAGAGAACTTGACGACTTTTCTTACGAAGAGAAAAAAGAAATACTGGAAAACGCCCGCTGGCTTTTAGTGGATCAACTTATAAAAGACAAATCATGATCATTAAAGATATACACCTTGATGGTTTCGGGATTTTTCACAATTTTTCTCTCACCGGGCTTGATAAAGGGATAAACATCATTGTCGGGAATAACGAAGCAGGCAAATCAACCTTGTTAAGATTTCTGAGGTTTACACTTTTCGGTTATCCCCGCCGGCTTGATCAGCGAATGGCACCGTTGCATGGCGGTAATCATGGCGGCAGGATAAAAACCCTTCTTTCTTCAGGACATGAAGCCGTTTTTGAGAGAAATGGTTCTGATAAAATACGCTTGATGACCGATGGTCAGGAATTTAATGATGCAAATACCTGGAACCGGCTTTTGGGGCATGCTACAGCAGGACTATATAGCAACATTTACGCTTTTACACTGGATGAACTGGTGGGGCTGGTATCGCTGGAAGAGTCAGGAGTAGAGGATAAGATTTTCAGTCTAGGGTTGGGGTTGGGGAATATTTCCATTTCTGACTTGGAGAAGAATATTACGGATATAACCGATCCCATTTATACATCACGGGGACGTACACAACAAATTCCGATAATCCTTAAGGAAATTGAAGAAAACCATCGCAGGGTCAGGGAAATCCGCAGTCACCTTTCAGAATTCCGGCAGCTTACATCTGAAATTGAGCAACTGGAAAGGGAAGCTCAATCATCGGAAACAGAACTGAAAAAACTTCGCGATGAGCACACTCAACTGGATGCTTACCTGCGGTGTTATGATAGCTTCCTTACCATACGCAGGGCCGATGATGAACTGCAGAGTTTACCGCCACTGCACCAACTTCCCGAAAAGGGTATCGGTTTACTGGAAAAAAACCTTGAAAACAAAACGGAACTTTCAGAAAGAATTCAAATACTTGAGAATGGCGGAGTTGATGAGAAGGGGATCGGTGAAATTGAAAACGAACTGAAAGAAACTACTTTAAATCTTTCTTTGCTTGAAAGCCGCGAGCAGGTAGAATTTGTAAGCCGCAACCTGGAAAACTACAAGCAAACGCTAAAGGAAAAAGCCGAAGAGTCAGATAAAATAAGGGAACTGGAAAAGGAAATATTGGGTACCATTTCCGGAAAGATTAGCAGTAAATGGTCGGAGATTGATGTGATGGAATTCCGCGATACTACTGCCCATCGAAGCAGAGTTGATGATTTTTCTGTATCCATGCAAAAATTGGTGGATGAGCTACGAGAGTGGCAGGCCAGCGAGAAAGCACTTATGTCGCAGGTGGGTAGGTTTAATGCCAAAGCTATTGCAGGGCTTTTTGCACTCTTGCTGATAATTGCATCTATCCCAGCTTTTTACTATGGTCTGTATATCATTGGAGGAGCCTGGTTACTTGCGGGGTTGATACTCTTTTTCAGCCGAAAAGCTTTTCAGAAGGAAAATCCACTGGTTCCGGTAAGAAAAAGAATCCGCGAACTGGAAAAGGATGTAAATGAACTTCAATCAACCTGTAAGTCTTATTTGCAAAAGGAGTTGAAGCTATCGCCGGAATTAAATATGCAGTCGTTGCCCGGGATATTTCAGCAGATTGATTATCTGAAAAAACTCATCACCCAACGCGATCAGTTGCGCCAGAAAGTTCAGGAACAGCGATATCCCGTAATATATGATTTCGAAAGTAAGGTAAAAATGCTGGCCGGATTACTGGAGTTTGCGCCCCAGGGTCAGGATACAGAAATACTTGCCAATGCTATTGTAACAGAGTATAAACATGCTGAAGAACAGTACCGGAAAATTGAGTCATTGACTGAGGAATTGAACCGCAGAAAAAAAGAAAAACAGCAGAAGGAAAGAGCATTGACTGAAGTTGAAAAGACCATAAGAGAATTGTTCGTTGAAGCAGGAGTAGATAATGATACTGCCTTCCGAAGGAAATACCAGGAAAATGAAAAGATCAGCAGTCTGACACTGCAACACAAAAATGCCCTTGAAAAAATAGAGGCCATTGCAGGTTTTAACAAGGTTGAAGATGTAATTCAATTTTTGTCAGAATATGATAAAAATTACATTGAAAGCCGTATTGCTGAACTGGTTGTATCTATAGAAAAAAAGGAATTGCAGACAGCTGACCTGCACAAGGAGAAAGGAGCCAAAACAAAAGAGAAGGAACGAATTGCCAGTGAGTCGGAACTGGCAGAGGAACTTAC
>SKSE01000113.1 GCA_007118135.1 Bacteroidales bacterium
CAGATTTAAAATCTTTCGCAGAACAATTAGTTAATCTTACTGTTAAAGAGGTTAATGAATTGGCTCAAATTCTTAAAGACGAGTATGGTATTGAACCCGCAGCTGCTCCTGTAGCTGTAGCCGCTGCCGGTGGTGCTGCTGAAGGCGCTGCTGCTGCAGAAGAACAAACCGAGTTCGATGTTATACTCAAAGCAGCCGGTTCTTCCAAACTGGCCGTGGTTAAACTTGTAAAAGAACTTACAAGCCTCGGTCTTAAGGAAGCCAAAGAATTGGTTGACAGTGCTCCAAAACCAATTAAAGAGCAAATCACCAAAGATGAAGCTGAATCCCTGAAAAAACAACTGGAAGAAGCTGGCGCAGAGGTTGAGTTAAAGTAACTTTATTCAAACCCTTAAGGATTAGACTTCTGCCGGATTTTTTTCGTTGTAGAGGTCTAATCTTTATTGCAATATATTTTTTTTGGTGAATATTGTTTTTTACTAACAACAAACTTTCATACCTTGGCCGCAACAAAAATCAACAATCAAAGAGTAAACTTCGGTTCTGTCACACGACATTTTCCATATCCCGACTTTCTCGAAGTTCAAGTAAAATCGTTTCAGGATTTCTTTCAACTTGAAACCACTCCTGAAAACAGAAAGAACGAAGGCCTTTTCAAGGTTTTCGCCGAAAATTTCCCCATCTCCGATGCAAGAAACAATTTTGTTCTTGAGTTCCTGGATTATTTTATAGATCCACCGAAGTATACCATCCAGGAGTGCATCGAAAGAGGGCTTACCTATAGTGTTCCCCTTAAGGCTAAGCTTAAACTTTATTGTACCGATCCTGAACATGAGGATTTTGAAACCATTATACAGGATGTTTATCTGGGTACTATTCCATACATGACCCCTAAAGGAACCTTTGTTATCAATGGTGCTGAGAGGGTTGTGGTTTCCCAGTTACACAGATCTCCCGGTGTTTTCTTCGGTACCAGTGTCCATGCCAATGGCACACAGCTTTATAGTGCCAGGATTATCCCCTTCAAAGGGTCCTGGATAGAATTTGCTACAGACATCAACAGTGTCATGTACGCCTACATCGACAGGAAAAAGAAGCTACCTGTTACAACCCTGCTTAGAGCCATCGGTTTTGAAAGTGATAAGGAGATACTCGAAATATTCGACCTGGCTGATGAAGTTAGGGTAAGTAAAACAGGGCTTAAAAAATATGTTGGCCGTAAACTGGCTGCTCGCGTTCTAAGATCATGGATTGAAGATTTTGTTGATGAAGATACCGGTGAAGTGGTTTCCATTGAAAGAACGGAAGTGATTATTGATCGGGAGACAGTGCTGGAAAATGAGCACATAGAGCCCATAATTGACTCAGGTGTTAAAACCATTATCCTGCACAAAGAGGATATAAATCTGAGTGATTATGATTTGATATACAATACATTACAAAAAGATACTACCAACTCTGAAAAAGAAGCAGTAGAATTTATTTATCGTTTATTGCGTAATGCTGACCCACCAGACGATGAAACTGCAAGGGGTATGATAGAGAAGTTATTCTTTTCTGATAAAAGGTATGACCTTGGTGATGTTGGTCGTTATCGTATCAATAGAAAATTGAACCTTGAAACCGATATGGATATCAGGGTGCTTACCAAAGAGGATATTATCAGTATTGTAAAATATCTTATCGAGTTGGTAAATGCCAAAGCTGATGTTGATGATATTGACCACCTCAGTAATCGACGGGTAAGAACCGTTGGCGAACAGCTTTACGCCCAGTTCGGAGTAGGACTTGCACGTATGGCTCGTACCATTAGGGAAAGAATGAATGTGCGCGACAATGAAGTTTTTGCTCCTACCGATCTAATCAATGCAAAAACACTGTCATCAGTAATTAATTCTTTCTTCGGAACCAATCAACTTTCTCAGTTTATGGATCAAACCAATCCGCTGGCAGAGTTAACACACAAGCGTCGTATGTCAGCTCTCGGACCTGGCGGTCTTTCAAGAGAAAGAGCCGGATTTGAAGTGCGTGACGTTCACTTTACGCACTATGGAAGGCTTTGTACCATTGAAACTCCTGAAGGTCCTAATATTGGTCTGATATCATCACTTTGTGTTTATGCAAAAGTTAATGAACTGGGTTTTATTGAAACTCCCTATTTTCCGGTTGAAAAAGGAAAAGTCGATTTCAAAAAAGAACCGGTTTATCTTTCTGCAGAAGAGGAAGAAGATCATATAATAAGTCAGGCGAATGTTTTAATGAACAACGACGGTTCATTCAAACACGATATGGTGAAGGCCCGTTTTCAGGCTGATTATCCAATTGTTGAGCCTGAAAAACTAAAACTTATGGATGTTGCTCCCAACCAGATTGCATCCATTGCTGCATCACTGATTCCTTTTCTTGAGCATGATGATGCAAACCGTGCATTGATGGGAAGTAACATGATGCGTCAGGCTGTTCCGCTTCTTAACCCTGAAACCCCTGTTGTAGGAACCGGACTTGAAGCTAAGGTTGCTGAAGATTCAAGAGTTTTGCTAAATGCAGAAGGTGATGGTATAGTCGAGGCGGTAGATGCTGAAGAAATCGTTATACGTTATTCACGTACCGATGAGGAGAAGTTAATCAGTTTTGATGATGACATTAGGGTTTATCATTTAACGAAATTCGCCAAAACAAACCAAAATACCTGTATCAATCTTCGGCCGATAGTTCACAAAGGACAAAAGGTTGTTAAAGGGCAGCTTCTCAGTGAAGGTTATGCTACAAAAGATGGTGAACTGGCCATTGGCCGTAACCTTAAAGTGGCATTCATGCCCTGGAAAGGATACAACTTTGAAGATGCTATTGTGGTATCTGAAAAGATTGTTCGCGATGATATTTTTACATCCATACACATCGAAGAATTTTCATTGGATGTGAGAGATACCAAAAGAGGAGTTGAAGAACTTACCAGCGATATACCCAACGTTAGCTCAGAGGCAATAAAAGATCTTGATGAATATGGATTGATCAGGATTGGTGCCGAAGTGAATGAAGGAGATATCCTAATCGGTAAAATTACTCCCAAAGGTGAAACCGATCCAACTCCTGAAGAAAAGCTTCTAAGGGCTATCTTCGGTGATAAAGCAGGTGATGTTAAGGATGCATCTTTGAAGGCACCTCCATCTACCAAAGGTGTTATTATTGATAAAAAACTTTTCTCGCGGGTTTTTAAAGATAAAAAAGCAAAAACCAAGGAAAAGATCATTATTGACAAACTGGATGAAGAATTCAACCGCGAAATAGCTGATTTGAAAGCAAAATTGGTTGATAAACTGATTGTTCTGGTTAGCGGAAAAACCTCACAGGGTGTTAGTAACAGCCTGAAAGAAATTGTTGTTCCCAAAGGAACCAAGTTCACCCAGAAGATTCTTCAGACCATTGACTATTCTATCATTAATCCGAATAATTGGACAACCGACAAGCAGAAGAATGACCTGATTAAGGAGCTTTTGCATAATTACTCCATAAAGTATAAGGACATTCTTGGTACTTTCAATCGCAGGAAATTCACTGCAACTGTTGGTGATGAGCTTCCTGCAGGTATTGTTCAGCTTGCCAAGATTTATCTTGCCAAGAAACGTAAGCTCAAGGTGGGTGATAAGATGGCCGGTCGTCACGGAAATAAGGGTATTGTTGCCCGTATTGTAAGACAGGAAGATATGCCTTTCCTTGAGGATGGCACTCCTGTTGATATCGTTCTTAATCCGCTGGGAGTACCATCAAGGATGAACCTGGGTCAGATTTATGAAACAGTATTGGGGTGGGCCGGGCAAGTGCTCGGCGAGAAATATGCCACACCCATCTTTGACGGTGCCAATATCGATCAGATCAATGAACTTATGCGCAAAGCCAACCTGCCCGAAAACGGTAAAGTTTATCTTTACGATGGTGGAACCGGTGAAAGATTTGACCAGCCTGCAACTGTAGGTGTTATATACATGCTGAAACTGGGCCACATGGTTGATGATAAGATGCATGCCCGTTCTATCGGACCTTACTCATTGATTACACAGCAGCCATTGGGTGGTAAAGCCCAGTTTGGGGGCCAGCGTTTTGGTGAGATGGAAGTTTGGGCACTGGAAGCATTTGGTGCTGCCAATATCCTTCAGGAAATCCTCACCGTGAAATCAGACGATGTTATCGGACGTGCAAAAGCCTATGAAACCATCGTTAAGGGTGATAATATGCCAACTCCAGGTATTCCTGAGTCATTCAATGTGCTTGTGCACGAGCTCAGAGGCCTTGGACTTGACATTAAATTTGAATAGCATTTTTTTTAACTTCAGACAGGGAGAGTTTTTCTTCTTGTCTGAAGTATTCTCACAGAGATTAGCTCTTGACTTTATTTGACCATCATTTTTCATCAATATCAATTTTCTTTCTATGGCTTTCAGAAAAGAATCCAATGTAAAAAGCAATTTTTCCCAAATCACCATCAGCCTGGCTTCACCGGAGTCGGTTCTGGAAAGGTCGCATGGCGAAGTACTCAAACCCGAAACCATTAACTATCGTACCTATAAACCTGAACGCGACGGTTTATTTTGCGAAAGGATTTTCGGACCTGTAAAGGATTGGGAATGTCATTGCGGTAAATATAAGCGTATTCGTTATAAAGGTATTGTTTGCGATCGATGCGGTGTTGAGGTTACCGAGAAAAAGGTAAGAAGGGAAAGAATGGGACACATTAAACTTGTGGTACCTGTTGCACATATCTGGTTTTTCCGTTCACTACCCAACAAAATCGGTTATCTCCTTGGATTACCTTCAAAAAAACTCGATCAGATCATTTACTACGAAAGGTATGTAATCGTAAACCCCGGAGTAAAATCTGATGAATTCAATTACCTTGATTTCCTTACTGAAGAAGAATATTTCAATATTCTGGAAACACTTCCCAAGGACAATCAACTGCTCGAGGACGACGATCCCAACAAATTTATAGCAATGATGGGTGCTGAGGCACTTAAAGAATTGCTCATTCGCCTTGATCTCGACCAGTTATCTTATGACCTGAGACACAAAGCAAATACTGAAACATCGCAACAAAGAAAAGCAGATGCTCTCAAGCGTTTGCAGGTTGTGGAAGCATTCCGCGATGCCAATTCACGCATGGAAAATAAGCCTGAGTGGATGATCGTTGATGTAGTTCCCGTTATTCCACCCGAATTACGTCCGCTCGTTCCACTGGATGGCGGAAGGTTTGCCACCAGCGACCTTAACGACCTTTACCGCAGGGTAATCATCAGGAATAACCGTCTGAAAAGACTTATTGAAATCAAAGCTCCTGATGTGATTTTACGTAACGAAAAGCGTATGCTTCAGGAAGCTGTTGATTCATTATTCGATAACTCACGTAAAACCAATGCAGTAAAAACAGAATCAAATCGTCCGCTGAAGTCCTTGAGCGACAGCCTTAAAGGTAAGCAGGGACGTTTTCGTCAGAACCTGCTGGGTAAAAGGGTCGACTATTCTGCACGTTCAGTTATTGTTGTAGGTCCTGAATTAAAACTGCATGAGTGTGGTTTGCCCAAAGAAATGGCATCAGAACTTTTCAAACCCTTCATCATCAGAAAAATGCTTGAAAGAGGTATTGTTAAGACTGTGAAATCTGCCAAAAAAATCGTTGACCGCAAGGATCCTGTGGTTTGGGATATTCTTGAGAATGTACTTAAGGGTCACCCTGTACTTCTTAACCGTGCTCCCACACTTCACCGTCTAGGTATACAGGCATTCCAGCCGAAACTTATTGAGGGTAAGGCGATTCAGTTGCACCCGCTGGTTTGTACAGCATTCAACGCCGACTTTGACGGTGACCAGATGGCGGTTCATGTACCCCTTGGAAATGCTGCAATCCTCGAAGCACAGCTGTTGATGCTTGCTTCGCATAACATTCTTAATCCTGCTAATGGTGCTCCTATTGCAGTTCCTTCGCAGGATATGGTTCTGGGTCTGTATTATATGACCAAAGCAAGAAAAAATACTGCTGAGTTTCCCATGAAAGGTGAAGGCCTTACCTTTTACGGACCCGAAGAAGTTATGATTGCTTTTAATGAAAGAGCAATCGATCTGCATACAATAATCAAAGTAAAAGCTAAAGTTATTGAAAACGGACAATTGGTTGAGAAAGTCATTGAAACTACAACCGGAAGGGTTCTGTTCAATGAAGTGGTGCCTGAGGAACATGGGTATATCAACCAACTTCTTACAAAGAAGGCTTTAAGAGATATAATTGGTGGAATTATGAAAACCACCGGTATTGCCCGTACATCACAATTTCTTGATGATATTAAAGACCTTGGTTTTTACATGGCGTTTAAAGGTGGGCTTTCATTCAATCTTGGTGATATCCTTGTACCGGAAGAAAAGAAGATTCTTATTGATGCTGCCAATGACCAGGTTAATGAAGTTCGTGGAAACTATAGTATGGGTTTCATTACCAATAATGAGAGATACAACCAGATTATCGACATCTGGACACATACCAATGCCAAACTTACTAAAGTTTTGATTGATAAGACCACATCTGATAACCAGGGGTTCAACCCTGTTTATATGATGCTTGACTCCGGTGCAAGGGGATCAAAGGAACAGATCCGTCAGCTTTCTGGTATGAGGGGTCTTATGGCTAAGCCGCAGAAGTCAGGTGCCAAGGGTGGTGAAATTATTGAGAATCCGATTCTTTCTAACTTTAAAGAAGGTTTGTCGGTTCTTGAGTATTTTATTTCAACTCACGGTGCCCGTAAGGGTCTTGCGGATACCGCTCTTAAAACTGCCGATGCCGGTTATCTAACCCGTAGGTTGGTGGATGTTTCACAGGATGTAATCATTACTGAAACTGACTGTGGAACTTTGCGTGGACTTACTGCCACCGCTCTTAAAAATAATGAAGAAACTGTAGAAACTCTATACGATCGCATTTTGGGTCGTACTGCTCTGCAGGATATTATGCATCCAACAACCGGCGAATTAATAGCTGCTGCCGGCGAAGAGCTGAATGAGGAAAAATCCCAGATTATTGAAGATTCCCCCATTGAAGCTGTTGAAATACGCTCAGTACTTACCTGCGAATCCAAACATGGTGTATGTGCCAAGTGTTATGGCCGTAACCTGGCAACAGGACGTATGGTGCAGAAAGGAGAGGCAGTTGGTGTCATCGCGGCACAGTCTATTGGAGAACCCGGTACACAGCTTACACTGCGTACTTTCCACGTGGGGGGTACTGCAAGTAATATTGCTACTGCATCTAAAATTAATGCAAAGTATGGCGGTATTCTTGAAATCGATGAATTAAGAGCTGTTCCCTATACATCAGCAGAGGGTCGTAATTACTTTGTGGTAATCGGTCGTTCTGCTGAAATGCGTATTGTTGATAAAAATACCCGTATGATTCTTACAACACAGAATATTCCCTATGGTGCCAATCTTTACGTAGAGCATGGTTCTGAAATAGAGAGCGGCCAGCTAATCTGTGAGTGGGATCCCTACAATGCTGTAATTATTTCTGAACTCAGCGGTAAAATTGTATTCAATAATATGGTTGAAGGGGCTACCTATCGTACTGATTCTGATGAACAAACAGGTTATTACGAAAAAGTTATCATTGAGAGCAAAGATAAAACACGTAACCCATCCATAAGTATTGTTAATGAAGAGGGCGAAGTGCTTAAAACCTATGATATGCCTGTAGGTGCGCACATTGTTATCAATGAAAACAAAGATATTGCCACAGGCTCTATCATTGCCAAGATTCCCCGTGCTATAGGGAAATCCGGTGACATCACAGGTGGTTTGCCCAGGATCACAGAGTTATTCGAAGCCCGTAACCCCTCTGACCCGGCTGTGGTTTCAGAAATTGATGGTGTGGTTTCTTTCGGTAAGAAAATAAAGCGTGGTAATCGCGAAGTTATTATTACATCAAAAACAGGTGATGAAAAACGTTATCTGGTTCCTTTGTCAAAACAGATTCTGGCACAGGAGAATGACTTTGTAAAAGCAGGAACGCCATTATCCGATGGCCCTACTACTCCGGCTGATATTCTTGCTATTAAAGGACCTACCGCTGTTCAGGAATATATCGTGAACGAAGTTCAGGAAGTATACCGTATGCAAGGTGTTAAAATCAATGATAAGCACTTTGAGGTGATTGTACGTCAGATGATGCGTAAAGTAACCATCGAAGATCCGGGTGATACCCGATTCCTTGAAAATGAGATTGTCAATAAGATCGATTTCATGGAAGAAAATGATGAAATCTTTGGTAAGAAAGTGGTTGAGGATCCGGGTGACTCAAATTTGAAACCTGGTCAGATTATCACTGCCAGGAAACTCAGGGATGAAAACTCTATGCTTAAGCGTAAAGACAAAAAGGTTGTTGTTGCGCGCGATGCAAGAGGAGCTACAGCAAGGCAGCAGTTGCAGGGTATTACCCGTGCGTCACTGCAAACAAAGAGCTTTATTTCTGCAGCGTCATTCCAGGAAACTACCAAGGTACTCACCGACGCAGCAGTTAATGCTAAGGTTGACACCTTAATGGGTCTTAAGGAGAACGTTATTGTTGGGCACCTTATTCCTGCCGGTACAGGTCTTCGTGATTATGAAAATATCATTGTAGGCTCTTTGGAAGAGTACAATCTGCTCATGGCTTCAAAACAACAAGTTGAAGTCGAAGAAGAATAGATTGTAGATTTTTTGAATCTTAAAATTAAGTGTTATGTCTGAAAAGAAAATGCCACCCGGTGGCCAGCAACTGAATATTGAATTAGGTGAAGATGTTGCTGATGGAACCTATTCCAACCTGGTAATCATTACCCATTCCAATACTGAGTTTGTTCTCGATTTTTTAAGACTTATGCCCGGGGTTCCCAAGGCGAAAGTTAAATCAAGGATCGTTATGACACCTCAGCATGCCAAGCGTTTGCTCAGGGCCCTTAACGAGAATATCTCCAAATATGAGGAAAAACATGGTCCCATTAAGGAAAGTCCGGAAGGGACCAAGTTACCCATGAATTTTGGAGGACCTACTGCTCAGGCTTAATTTCTTAATAATTATGATAAGAATAAAGGCCATGGTTGAGAAATCAACCATGGCCTTTTAGCTTTATGGGTTAGGTTTAAAATATTGATTCATTAAGGTTTAATGACCTTAATATTATGATGTTTAAAATCAGGAGTTTCAGAAAAGACTTGTATAATATAAACTCCTGAGTTAAACTGCGAAAAATTTATAAGGTAATTATCAAGAAAGATATTTCTTCTTTCGGCCAGAATACGACCATTGATATCGAATACTCTTATATTGCCTTTTTGATTCCTGTAATCGATATTCAATAGATTTCCATTATTTGTAAAGTATATTAGAGGTTGATCAGCCAAATTATCAACCAAATCAACTCCTGTTGGATCATCTATTGGCTCCCTGTAGATATCCCGATATCTTATGCTTAGCGCAGGGTCATCTTCAAAATCTTCGAATGCTATATAGCTAACTTCAAGTATGGGGATTTTTTCATTTTTTGCCAGCCAGGAATAACGGGTTGTAGTTCTCCTTAATACAATTGGATCGCCAAGTGATTCCCAGAATATACTGTCAGACTCATAAATTGTACTCTTCAATCGTAAAACATCGAACTCACCATAGGGAGTAACAATATTGCCCCAACCATCTACATTATTTACCCTGTATCCCTGGCGGGTAAGACTTAATGTATCGCCCAGGTTGGTTGTGCCAAAAAATGTGGTGCTATCCTGATCGGCATAATTCAAAGGGAAGGAATAAATTCTATCTACGTTACTATACTTTATGGGCAGGGCTAAGGGACTTATCAATGCAAAAAATCCATCAAGTGTATATTGAGAAGTAGATTTACTGAAAACGCTGTAAACGCCATCAATATCAATATCAAATTCATCAAGAGGGAGAATACCTGCCGCACTTGTAGCTATGGCGTTCATGCCAAAAAAGAGAATTGCCATTAAACTGCTTATGGTATTTACCAGTTGATATTCTTCAACGCCTTGCGTCTGATGCTGCAATGATGAAAAGTTCCACTGATAACCTGCACCGGTCTGTGAAAAATCCATTTGCTGATCATCAAGGGTTAAGCTATAACGCAAAGTGTCTCCGGCTGAAGGCATATCATGATGATTGATTGTAATTTGGGCACTAAGCCCGGCCGGTATGATCTTTAGAAAAATGATCAAAAACACGATTTTCTTCATAGGATAAAAAATTTGATTCTGAAAAGAAAGCCATATCAAATTTTGATTGTTCATGCAAAATCAGGATGACTTTAAAGTGAAAGCATCAGAGAGTTTTAATCAATTCTCTGAAAATGAGAGTCATCTTGGGTTCAGCTTCACCGGCTGCATTCTGAACTTCATCATGAGAAGTTCCGACTTCGCCTTCATCAAAAACCGCCAGATTAGTAATTACAGAAATACCAAAACAAGTTAAACCCATGTGTCGTGCTGCTATTACCTCCGGAACGGTAGACATACCGGTTGAATCTGCACCCAGAATGTGGAACATACGATATTCTGCAGGTGTCTCCAGGGTGGGTCCTGAGCTTCCTACATAAACACCTGTATGGTATTTTATTCCATTTTGTTCTGCTATATTTTTTGCCTTTTCAATCAGGTCACGGCTGTATGCTTCTCCCATTTCTGGAAATCTTGTTCCCAGTTCTTCAATATTTTTTCCTTTAAGCGGATTGTCGGGAAACATGTTGATATGATCTTTAATAATCATAAGGTCTCCTACTTTAAACGAAGAATTGAGCCCACCGGCAGCATTCGAAAGGAATAAATGAGTAATGCCCAGCATTTTCATTACTCGAATAGGAAAAACCACCTGTAGCATAGTATATCCTTCATAATAATGAAAACGCCCCTGCATGGCAACAACTTTCTTCCCGTCAAGAAATCCGAAAATGAGCCTGCCATCATGACCTTCAACAGTAGAAACAGGGAAGTTAGGGATTTCGCTGTAATCAAAACTGTATTTTACGTCAATTGATTTTACCAGACCACCTAATCCTGACCCCAGAATGATACCTGCATCAGGAGTAAATGCTGTTTTTTTTCTTAAAAATTCTGCTGTTGCTTTAATTCTTTCCATAAATCTGATGCTTCTTTTTATTAATACTTAGTAATTGCTAAGTTACTAAATTTGCTTTTTACTTCAGTAAGTTAAGATGAATGCGTATGCAACAAACATAATATGTTGCAATGGTGATACCTTTACGGTTATATTATGTAAATTTGTTTGTTTTTAGGTCGTATTTTGTGCATTACAGGACTTTATTTCCGATTATTCCTGAACCAGATCACCTTGAAGATCACCTTGAAGTGTTTGATCTTCTCCGAAAATATTAGCCCTGCAAAGGCTCATAATGTAAGTATTTAAGATTAAGAAAACTGAAAATATTTTGATGAACGTGTCAGAACCATTACCAGGAAAAAAATATACAGATGATACCCCTGATCTGATTATTCATGATGCAATGATCCTAACCATGAATCCTGAATTTAAGGTTTATGTTGATGGTGCCTTAGTTATAAAAAATGATCGGATTATGGCAATGGGAGACACCTCTGATATTCTGGGAAAGTATTCTGCCAGAGAAACAATAGATGGATCAGCGAAGTTGATCATGCCCGGACTCATCAATACCCATACACACGTACCTATGACCATCTTCAGAGGTTATGCTGATGATATGCATTTGCATGAGTGGTTATATGATTATATTTTTCCGGTTGAATCAGAGTTTGTAAATTCTGAAAATGTTAAATTAGGTACAAAGCTCGCTATGGCGGAAATGATTCGCAGTGGTACTACAACTTTCAATGATATGTATTATCATATTGAAGAAATTGCCGGAGTTGTTGATCAGGTTGGAATGCGGGCAGTTCTTTCGGAAAGTGTTATTGACTTTCCGGCACCCAACAGCCCAACACCATCTGAGGGATTAAAAACTGCCGAAGCGCTTATTAAAAAATGGGACAATCATCCTCGTATAAGGATATCGGTGTCGGCCCATGCGCCTTACAGTTGTTCATCTGAACTGATTCAAAGAGCCAAAGCCCTTGCCGACAAATACCAGGTTCCTTTCAATATTCATGTGGCTGAAACACGTAAGGAATTTGATCAGACTATGAAAGATTTTAACCTTACCCCGGTAGGTTATCTCGACAAGTTGGGAGTACTGGGGCCCAATGTTATTGCGGCTCATTGTGTACATCTCACTCCTGAAGATATTCAAATTCTTGCTGAGCATGGGGTTTCAGTTGCCCATAATCCTGAGTGTAATATGAAACTTGCAAGTGGTGTGGCTCCCATACCGGAGTTGTTGAAAGCAGGGGTTAAAGTTGGCTTGGGAACAGATGGTGTGGCGAGTAATAATGACCTTGATCTTTTTGATGAGATGAATACCGCAGCTATTCTGCACAAACTTAACAGCGCAGACCCAACAGTGCTGGATGCACAAAGTGTGGTTGAAATGGCTACTATGGGTGGTGCAAGAGTAATTGGGATGGAAAAGGAAATAGGTTCTCTGGAACCTGGCAAGAAAGCTGATTTGATCCTGCTGGATATGTTACAACCACATGCCCACCCCATTTATAATATTTATTCACTACTGGTTTACAGTATGAAAGCAGCTGATGTTGAATCAGTTATGGTTGACGGTAAATTTATTATGCGCGACAGGAAACTACTCAATCTGGATGAAAAATCCATTTACGGAAAGATTGAAGAAGTTGCACTAAGAATCAGGGAGAAGAACAATTTGTTATCTCCGTTAAAGTATTCCAAAGGCTAACCATTGTGTGGGTTTAACCGCATTGACATCTGTCGGTTAATTACCGCAAAGAGCTGATTAGGTGCATATTTACGCCAGTTGAGTTCGTTGAAATGTGTTCCGAAGGCAATGTAATAATCTATATTGGCCGATTCAAATTCGCGTATCACGAAATCTCTGAAATTAATCCCTACAATCCAACCGTCGTCAATTTCATCAAACCATTCTTCGTAATAACAATCATCGGAGTAGTGAAAGTTCAAAACGTTTTCACCCATCAGGATAAACTTTGTAATGCCCTGTTCTATCAAGGGTTCAATGATATTTCGTTTCAGGTACATAATGTCATTGTGCAGGCAATCGTTCCATTCACCTATCATCTCAATAATTGTATATTGCAGATCATAATCTGTGTAAAGAATTTTTATGAAAAGGGTGGGCGATCCGATTTCATCCCACTGAGGATGTATCAGATGGTTATAAATGGCATGGGTAAACTCAAATTCGCTGTAATCTCTTCCGAAGAAGGGTGAGCGCTCATCCTCTGAAGCGATATAAACGTTTCTCCATGAGTAAAAAGGCTCTATATCATGCATAATACAATTCGGTTTAAAGCTATTTTTAAATTGAATTTCTGCTTTTAAGCTGAAATAAATTTAACCATTTTCCTTGCAAAGACAAAGCTTTTTGTCCTTTTTGGGAAAATTTGGAAGTAGAAGAATTTTTTAAGAAATCAGGGGATGTCAGTATATTTTTTTGGTTTCAAAATCTATCCACTTTTGAAAAGGGGAGAAGAAGCTTTGGGGTTTAATATTTATGGTAGGCAGACTTCTTTCATCAACGGGCAGCGAAACTTCGCGATAAATGAATGAATCGTCGAAACCGGCCCTGGCAGCATCGGTATTTTCGGCGGCAAAAACAATCATTTTGGGTCTTGCCCAATAGATGGCACCCAGGCACATGGGGCAGGGTTCGCAACTGGCATAAATGATGCAATCGGTTAACTGGTAGGAATCCAGGTTTTTGCAGGCATCGCGTATGGCTACTACCTCAGCATGTGCTGTTGGGTCATTGGTAGATGTAACCTTATTGACTCCGCGACCTACAATTTTTCCGTCTTTTACAACCAAAGCACCAAAGGGGCCCCCGATGCCTGTGTTTACGTTTTCTGCAGCCATATTAACGGCTTCCCTGATAAACTTTTCATGCTCCTGCATGGCGATTTTTTTTAAGTTCGGTATTGCTAAATTAATGAATTCCCCGGTTTGATGTATGACCTGCAATACAATGTTTGCTAATCTTATTAACTTTGACCCGAAAGTTTTATTACTATTGAGATTGGAAAATGCAGAAACTTTCAGGAAGCTATTGATTCAGATTTTTAAAACAACAAAATACATTAAAAGACCCTTTTAGCATGAACTGGAAAGCACTTCTTTCAACCCGGCGTTTTGGACAGGCGCAAAAGACCGAAAAGGGTAGTAGCGATATCCGCTCTGAGTTTCAGCGCGATTACGACAGGTTGATCTTTTCATCACCTTTTCGCAGGTTGCAGAACAAGACACAGGTTTTTCCCCTGCCGGGAAGTGTTTTTGTGCATAACCGTCTTACCCATAGCCTTGAAGTTGCCAGTGTGGGTCGGTCACTCGGCAACCTGGTATATTCTAAAATACAGCCTGTGCTTTCCGATGATGAAAAGATTCTGGTGCGTGAAATAGATACCGTTGTTGCCACAGCTTGCCTGGCACATGATCTGGGAAATCCGCCCTTCGGACATAGCGGTGAAAAAGCCATTTCGCACTTTTTTGCTGAAGGGGATGGAAAGAAAATTAAAGACCATATCTCTGCAGTTGAATATGAAGATCTTGTAAATTTTGAAGGTAATGCTAATCTGTTACGTTTGCTTACCCACCAGTTTCAGGGCCGCAGAAAGGGAGGGTATGCACTCACCTATGCATCGTTGGGTACCATGATTAAATATCCCTATGATTCTTCACAGTCAGGCAGGAATAAAAAATTCGGATATTTTCAAACTGAGAAGGAAACCTTTGCAGAGCTGATGAAAGAGCTGGAAATACCTCTTACAGACAGTCAAAAAGGTATTTATGCCCGGCACCCCCTGGTTTACCTTGTTGAAGCTGCTGACGATATCTGTTATCAGGTTATGGACCTGGAGGATGCCCAAAAACTTGGTATCCTGAGCCTTGAAGCTGTGAAGCAGCTTTTTCTTAACTTTTTTACAGGTGATAATGAACAGGAGACCAGAATCGCACAAACCCTTACCGAAGTTACCGATCCCAACGAACAAATAGCTTTCCTCAGGGCTATGGTTATTGGAAAACTCGTACATGCCGCTGCTGAAGTATTTGCTCAAAACTACAAAAGTATTATGGCTGGGAGTTTTGACAGCAAGCTTCTTAAGCTGATAGAACCAACATTAGCTTCTTCTATGAAGCATTGCGAAGAAATTTCCTTTGAAAAGGTTTACAAGCATCCCTCAGTTGTTAAGATAGAAATCTCGGGTTATAACATTCTCGGTGCGTTGCTGCAGGAATTTTATTGTGCAGTTAAATATCCGGAATTGGATTATTCAAAGAAAATGCTTTCCCTGATACCATTGCAATATCAGTCTTATATACCAGGTTATTATAACAACGCACGTTCTGTTGTGGATTTTGTTTCCGGTATGACAGATGTGTATGCAGTTGATCTTTATAAACAGATAAAAGGATTTCAACTTTGAATAGTTCTTCCAAAAGAGAAATGAAGTCATGGAGCAAATCAGAAATGTTGCTGAATTACTGGAAGAAAAATTCGATCAATATAATTGTTTAAAATTTATTGAAACAGATCCCATAAGTGTTCCCCATAGATATAAAACCAAGGAAGACCGCGAAATAGCAGGATTTCTGGCTGCTACCATCGCCTGGGGGCAAAGGAAAAGCATAGTACAGAGCGCACAGAAACTTATGTTGCTAATGGATGATGCGCCCTATGATTTTGTTATGAATTTCAGGGAAAAGGACCTGAAACGTTTTGAAGGATTTGTACACAGGACCTTCAATTATACCGATATCACAGTTTTTCTTTACTCATTAAAAAACATCTTCCAGACTCATGGTGATATAGAAAAGGTATTTGCCAACGGAATAAAAATGGGTGGAATGGACCATGCCATAGCCCATTTCAGAAATGTGTTTTTTGAAGTTCCACATCCGCTTCGCACACGCAAGCATGTGAGTAATCCATTGCAGGGGTCTTCTGCCAAGAGGATTAATATGTTCCTTAGGTGGATGATAAGAAAAGATGGGAGAGGAGTTGATTTCGGCATTTGGGAGAGTATCCGGCCAGATCAGCTCATTTGTCCGCTGGATGTTCATTCGGGAAGGGTAGCCCGCCGGTTGGGCCTGCTAAAAAGAAAACAGGATGACTGGAAAGCAGC
>SKSE01000206.1 GCA_007118135.1 Bacteroidales bacterium
AAATCTGTTTTTTGTAATAAATAAATATCTGGCTAAACTTATGTCGCAGTATGCTGAATACATGATTTCAGCCAAAGAAACTCATCATACCCAAAAAATTGATGCCCCAAGTGGTACTGCCATTAGTATGCTTGAAGATATTTTAAAAGAAAACGATTTTTATTCTGGGTGGAAACTTGCCGGCGAAAACCCCGGGTCTGATGAAATTCCTGTCGATGCTCACCGCATAGAAGGGGTTACAGGTACGCATGTAGTTAAATACACTTCGCCAATTGATACTATTAGTCTTAAGCATGAAGCTTTTAACCGCGAGGGTTTTGCCAGGGGGGCACTCATGGCTGCAAGCTGGTTGCAAGGCAAAAAAGGAATTTTTACAATGAACGATCTTCTTAACATTAAATAAAATCTGAATCATGAGTATATACATGTTGCTTAGTCTGTTGTTTTTTGCGGCCAGTGCTGCAGGCCTGTGGCGTATTTTTGAAAAGGCAGGCTATGAGGGATGGAAGGCTATCATTCCTTTTTATAATTTTTACATTTGGCTGAAAGTGATCAGGAAGCCTCTTTGGTGGTATATTTTTATTATCATTCCTTATATCAATGTTTTTACTCTGTTACTCATGGTGGTAGAAACGCTGAAATGCTTCCGTAAAGACGGACTGGGTGAACAGGCATTGGGAGTATTATTTCCTTTTGCTTTTATTCCTTACCTTGGGTTTTCACCTCATGAGGAATACACACATCCTGACAAACTTCCACCTGTAAAAAAATCTGCCGGAAGGGAGTGGGCAGATGCCATAATCTTTGCTGTAATCGCAGCAACGATCATAAGAACATTTTTTATTGAAGCTTATACCATCCCTACCTCATCTATGGAAAAATCATTGCTTGTTGGCGATTATCTGTTTGTAAGCAAAATGAGTTATGGTCCCAAAATTCCCAATACCCCTATAGCTTTTCCCTTTGCACATCATACCCTACCCCTTACAGAATTTACCAAATCTTATGTTGAGTGGATAAGGCTTCCTTATTATCGTTTCCCCGGTCTCAGGACCATTGATAACAATGATGTTGTTGTTTTTAATTATCCTGATGGTGATACTGTGGCTCTGCAAATGCAAAACAGAAGCTATTACGCCATGGTGCGCGAAATGGGGCGAGATTTTGTTTGGCGAAACTACGATGTGGTAGCACGACCGGTTGATAAACGCGAAAACTATATCAAGCGGTGTGTAGGAATTCCCGGAGATTCATTGCAGATTATTGACGGTGAAATATTCATAAACGGACAATTGCTTCCTTTTCCGGATGATGTCCAGTTCAATTACCAGGTAGTTACTGACGGCTCTCCTCTTCACACCCGTGTACTTGAAAGATTTGATATTACAGATGCTTTCCAAAGAAGCCAGAGTGAATATATCATGGCACTTACCGAAGAAAAAGCAGATCAGCTTAGTCAACTGGGGTCAGTTCGTCAGGTAAGAAAAATCAGTAAACCGGCAACATACCATGAAACCCATATTTTCCCATTTCATGAGAACTACCCGTGGAATGAAGATAACTTCGGGCCGATTTATATTCCCGAAAGAGGTGCTACCATTGAAATCAATGCCGATAATATTATGCTATGGGACAGGATTATTGAAGTTTATGAAGGCAACACTCTGGATGTAAGAGATGGAAGGGTTTACATAAATGGTGAAGTTGCAGATACCTATACTTTTCAAATGGATTACTACTGGATGGTAGGAGATAACCGCCATAACTCTGCTGATTCGCGCTACTGGGGTTACGTTCCGGAGGACCATATTGTAGGAAGAGCAATGTTTGTATGGCTTTCGCTTGACAAAAACAAAAGCTTCCTGAACAGGATCAGATTTAATAAAACATTCAGAACTATTCATTAGGAATTTTCTCAATATTGTTATACCGGGCAGTTAAATAATTTAGTCCTGCCCGGTTTTTTTATGATTTTTTTTTGATTAACAAAAAACATTGTTAAAAATAACAATCTAAGTAAGTGAGTTATTTTACAGATGATCTTCATCTTCCGATTGTGTTGTTTATTTTTAATAATCCCTTTTTATAAACTATCATTAATAATTGTGGGATTTTAAAGTTTTGCGCAATTTACAGCCTTCCAAAGTAAATCATTTGGATTGTCATTTTTTTACTGATCTGACTTACTTACTTTGGCCAAAAAAATTAACTTTGCCAATTGAAAAATGAATTTAATCTTTTGGTAAAAGCCTGATGCATCATCATAAATAGGGGTAAATACCTTATTTATACAATATAAATGGGAAAGTGAAAAACAAATACATAGACCTTATAGAACAAACTTTTGAATTTCCTCAGGAGGAATTCAAAGTAATTGATAATGAACTATATTTTCATGATATCTGCCTTATGGATATCATAAAACAGTATGGTACACCACTTAAGATCAGCTATTTGCCAAAAATCAGCCAACAGATACAAAAAGCCAAGAGGCTTTTCCATGTGGCAATGGCAAAGGTTGATTATGATGGTGATTATCATTATTGTTATTGCACCAAGAGTTCTCATTTTTCATTTGTTCTTGAGGAGGCTCTCAAAAACGATATTCACCTTGAAACCTCTTCAGGCTTCGATATATATATTATTGAAGAGCTCTACAATACAGGACTTATTGACAAGGACAAGTATATTGTTTGCAATGGGTTTAAAAGGCCTCTTTATACCCAGAAGATTTCTGATTTGATAAATCAGGGTTTTGAAAATACTATCCCTGTTATTGATAACAAGCGGGAAATTGACAGATATGAACAACTTATAGACAAGAATAAAAAGTGCAAACTTGGTATTAGGATAGCTTCTGAAGAAGAGCCCATGTTTGAATTTTATACATCAAGACTCGGCATAAGGTATAATGATGTGGTTCCTTTTTATCTTGAAAAAATAAAAAATAATTCCAGGCTTGAGCTCAAAATGCTTCATTTCTTTATCAATACAGGAATCAGAGATACAGCCTATTACTGGAACGAGTTACACAAATGCGTAAATGTATATTGTGATTTGAAGAAGATTTGTCCTGAACTGGATTCATTGAACATCGGGGGAGGTTTTCCTGTAAAAAATTCCCTGGGGTTTGAGTACGATTATGAGTATATGACCGAAGAAATTGTTGCACAGATTAAAAGTATCTGTAAGCAGAATAAAGTACCTGAACCGGATATTTTTACCGAATTTGGTGGTTTTACTGTTGGAGAAAGTGGAGCTGTGCTATATTCTATCCTTGACCAAAAACAGCAAAACGATCGTGAGCTATGGAATATGATCGACAGTAGCTTTATGACAACTTTACCCGATATCTGGGCTATGAAGCAGAGATTTATTTTACTGGCAATTAATAACTGGGATTCTGAATATCAGCGGGTAAACTTAGGTGGCCTTACCTGCGACAGTCAGGATTATTACAATGCAGAATCGCATGCCAATGCTGTTTTCTTACCCAAAATCTCTGATGGAGTTCAGCAGTATATCGGCATGTTTCATACAGGTGCTTATCAGGAAAGCCTGGGTGGTTTCGGCGGTCTTCAACATTGCCTGATACCTGCTCCCAAGCTGGTAATTATTGACCGCGATGAAGATGGTGAATTCTCAACAAAACTTTTTGCCAAGGAGCAGAGCTTTAAATCAATGCTTAAAACTTTAGGGTATTGATTTTTTTGTGTATTTCTGGTGCTGAAAAAACTGAAAGCACTCACTTATTAAACTTGTATCAGCATTCGAATTAAGTTAATTCTTTTCTTATGAAACCCGGAGACCGCAAAAGCGTATAATATTTACAAAACAAAAAAATCCCTGTCATGTATAAGCATAAGTATTTATCTGGTTTTTTTCTGTTGATAGTTGTCTTATTGATGTCGGAATTCGTTTCTGCTCAAAGACCATTCCGTGGCCGTATTACCTATAACATTACATACCCCGGAAGTAATATTGACCTTGCCGAACTACAGGAACTACCATCAAAGGCTGTTATAATTACTAAAAACGATCAGGTAAGGACTGAGTTAAGTGCCGAAAATGCCGGCTTATCGCAGGTAAAAATCACCGATGTAAACTCAGGTGAAGTATCCACTAAGCTTGAGATTATGCGTGAGAAATATGTAATCACCCGCTCTGCACAGGAAATTCAAACTGCATTGCGTAATATGCCTCAACCTGATATAGAGTTTACTGACCAAACACGCGAAATACTCGGATTTACTTGCAATCATGCCATTGCCACAATAGTAGATGAAAATGGTGATGTTTATGAATCAGAAATCTGGTATACTCCTGAGATACCAGGTAATGCTTTTAATTTTGATTCTCCATACAATGAAATACCAGGACTTATGCTTGAATATGAAATGCGCGTTGGCCAGCTTAATATCAGGCATGAAGCCACTTCGGTAAGAAGAAGAATGTTTGTGGGAGGAAGAAATTTTTATGTGCCACGCGATTATCAACCTATCACCTACAATGAGCTGCGTGAAAAACTTCAGGGGAATTTCTAGAACTTAAGAAAATAAAGATTTTACAGCATTTGCATTCAGTATTCACACTATGATGTTTCATCAAAGAAAAGATTGGTTTGTAATACCCATTTAAGTCCTTTGATATCCGAAACCAGTTCTGCGCCTTTTTCTTCGTTTTTAAGATGGATGTAATAGGAAAATTCCATCTGCTCATTGTCACGCTCTCCCATGGTTTTTACGTTTACCAGTTTTGTTTTCCTGCAATATTTGCTTAGTGTTTCCATAAAAGGATTTTCAGGCAAATTTTTTGAATTTGCTATAATTTGCAATAAAAATTCTCTTTTCTGGGGTAAGGCAAAGTTTAGTTGTGATACAATAAGGTAAACCAAGCCAATAAAAAGGGTTCCGAAAATGGCTATGGAATAAAGCTTAACACCGGCTGCCAGCCCTATGGAAAGGGCAAAAAAGATAAACATTATGTCTGATGCATCCTTTACTGCAGTACGGAATCGTATTATTGACATTGCACCAACCATACCAAATGCCCGGGCAAGATTATTACCGATAACCATTATTACTACAGCTGTTATCATCGTAAGCATAATCAGAGAAACGGTAAATGCAGCAGAGTAATTCAGCCCTTTATAAGTATATTTATAAAGTAAAGCAATAAAAATTCCACAGCACATAGCCACAATTATGTTGGCAATTACATCCCTTGCTGTTATGCTAAACACAAATATATTCTGAAAATCTTCAACCATGCCTTAATATGTTATGCTGTTTTGGGTGTGAGCATCATACCCGAGTGTATATTTTGAAAGTGCCTGATGCCGAAGTTTAAATTCTTCAATCAAAGATTTCGCCCATGTGGGCATCTCAGGAGTAAAATATTTGATCTCAAGAATAAAGTGATTTCGGTATATTTGCTTTAAGTCACGTTTTTTAAACATATCTTTCAACCCGGGGGAAATAAGGCTTCTTATATTTTTATCAAAGGTAATCCTTACTCCTGGATCAAATAGTCCATGATATGCTTCGCGCTCATAAACAATCAGGACAGTCGGTTTCATGTTTCGTTTTTTTATGTGAAAGAAAAATCTGGATGCATCCTCTGCACTTTGTCCCGTTTCGTCGGGTTGAATATACTTCTCTATATCAGCTGTTTCCATTAAAAGGGTTACATCTTCCCATTCGGCAAAAGATCTGTGTTTTTGAATTCGATTTTCAATTTTCTTCTTGATTTCAAAAACGGCAACTGCCTCATTTGAGTAATCATTGTATGTCCGTATTCTGAACTTCTTACGTAATTCAACACCTTCTGTTTTTTCCTGATGGCAATCCAGGTTACGCGTATCAAAATAAATGCTTCTTACCGAATATTGCGGCAGATACGAACCGTTTCCGTTTCCGTTGGCGTAAATATCAGGTCGTACAAAAGGTTTTATTCTTGATCTCAATGAGTCAAGAGCTTCATAGGGAACCAGATATTTACGTTCATACCTCAGCATTTTCTAATTGTTGTAAATTTCATTCATAAACCGCCTGAAATAATCATTCAGGTTGATAGGACCTGAAGGAATTCTCACATCAACGCGCATATCAGGAAATAAGCCTGAAGCATCCTGTGCATTTATCAGGGCACTCAAAAAAATATGTTGCCGCTGATCGAGTGTTTGAACATTGCTGTCAAAATTAACAACTGATGCCGGAATGTGCTCACCATTTACTGGTGAAATAATTCCAATCATTTGCCCCGGTTCAATATAGGGAATATTATATAATTCAACCGGGATAACTACTACAAAGCGGGTTGTATCGGCTACTCTTAAAATAGCATCAAACTCAGAATTCATTCCCTGTTTGCGGATGATCTTTCCGCTTATAGGACTGGTGATTGTAAAGGCATCTATTAATCCTTTCAAATGGGCTATATTTTGTTCAAGCGAGCTGATGTTTGCTTTTATATAGTCCAATTGTTCTGATTTGGCACCGCTCAAAAGTGCTTCATGCTGACTCCGGGCTATCAGGTAGTTCTGGTAGCTGATAATAAAATTATTTTCAGATATCTCGTATTCTTCTTCCGGAATATGTCCCCGATCAAATAAAATCTTATTACGTTGATTAATTTTATCCTGGGTTTCATATTGTTGTCGGGCAAGAATCATTTTGTCATAGGCCACCTGTACTTCCTCCGGTTTTTCACCGCTTGCATAAAAGGTAAGAAGCATTTGTTGTGAATTCAATTCGCCTTCAAGTTCAAGTATACGTCTGACTTCTCTGTTTGAACTTATATGACCAATGGTATCATCTTTTTCAATGTAAGCTTTATGGAAGATTTCATTTTTTATGCTGAATTCGGCCATGTCGCCACGTTGAAACTCTGTGACTGTATAATTGGTGATGGTATTGTTGAAATTGTTTTTCAAACTGTTAATTAAATTACCGTCTGATGTTTTGGCAAGTTTCCATTCCTGATAGGGGTATATAATTCCCTGGGCAGTAATGGAATAACTGAAGGTCAGATGTCGATATGCCAGGTATATTATTGAAAAAAATATTAGTGGCAGTAACCAGACGACAATTTGTTTGATTTTCACTAGTTGACTGTTTAGGCAATAATATTACAATCAAAACCCGACCATCATGAATTAATCTTAATTTTCATGCCGGGTTAACAATTTATTAATATGGGTTGCAAAAATACACATTCTTTGCCTAATAAATATCCGTAAGGAAACGGATAACCCAAAAAAGAAAGGGTAATTAGAAATTTTAACTAACCGGAATAATAAAACTGAAAAGATTACTGAAGATTTTCAGATTTGTGCCAACAATATGCGACTGTTATTCGTACACAACCGTATATCCTGTATTTTCAATGGTTTGGGCTATGACTGATTCAGTGAGTTTGCTTCTGTCATATACCACGAATACAGTTTCACCCTCATGAGATGCGTTAACGGTTTCAACTCCATCAAGTTCTCCAACTTTTCTTTGCACGAGAGCTTCACATCCTTTGCAGGTCATTCCATGAACAGTCATTGTAAGTTCAACACGCTGTTCCTGATCAATTTGCTCAATTGTAACCTTATCGCTATCATCAAGGCTTTCAAGGTAGTAGGGTGCAGCAAGTAATACTACTACAAATACTGTTACAATGCCCAGAAATACCAATGATTGTGTGCCCTGACGCAGACGACCGGCGCCACGTTTTCTGCTGCGCTGCATGTTTTTAATATTCTGGTACCATAAGATAACCAAAAGCAATAAAACCAATGCTACAATAAAGGGCCAGAAAGCAATAATCCTGGAAAAGAAACTATCTACCGAGAGGCTTACATGGAAACTGAAATCCAATGAATGACGGGCGGAAATTCCGCCAAAAAGTGAAGCCAAAAAACTGAATGCAAAGAAAATCATGGTTTTGTGGGTTTAGGATGAATGCTTCAAAATTAACAAAAAAAAAACAATCAGTCGGGCAAATTGGCATTTCAGTCTGATTTATTCTTTTGCTGATTATTTTATAATCCTGTTATGATTGGTCTATGTTGCTTTGGATCAGGCTCTGTGTAATTAAAAATTTATATAGGAAAATAGGTAAATAAATATTGAAATAACGAAATAATTGCTTAACTTTAAGATTAGGGAAGCATAAAATTTATAAACCAAAGCCATGGATCATGAAAAAGCTTAATTTTTTTTCGGGATTTTCATTGAGTTTATTGCTGATGATAGCAATTTCGGCAATAAGTTCAAATTATGCACAGGCATGTGAAGCCTGTAACCGTTTGTTTTTATCTCAACTCAAGGGAGAGGAGAGGGCTGGTTCTCTCGTTTCAAAAGAATTGCTTGCAACCATTGCGGCACAGGAAAACATTGGACGAAATAATCCTGCGCACACTTTCTCAGGATGGGCCAATAATACCATTATCCCATCAGATCAGCCTGTTCCAGCCGGTTATGATCAGTCTGGAGCAACAGAAGGAAACCGCCAAGGCATGACACGGAGGCAGTCGCCGGTTATATGGGGAAATGCCGAGTTTCAGGATATAATCAGGAGAGACAATCGCCTTCCGGTTCCTGCAACCAGCTTTGTGCCCCAGAATACTCCACCAGATAAACATGTAAGAATTACCCTTCAGGAGGGAGATTCTTACCTAGGAAATGGAGTAATGTATCAGGGTTTTACAATCGACGGAAAAATCCCCGGTCCAACGATCATTGTGGATGAAGGTGATATTGTTGAATTCAAAATTGTAAACGATGGAGATATACCCCACGGAGCTTCAATTCATGCTGTTTACAGTCAGACATCAAAGTACCTTGGGAAGATTGAACCCAATGACAGTGCAACAGTTGTCTTCCAGGCAAATACTCCGGGCGTTTACATGTATCATTGCGCTCCCGGAGGGCATGCCATTCCTATGCACATCATTTTCGGACAATACGGAATGATGGTTGTCAGGCCTAAAAAGAAGTTTGAGATGGAAAGAATTCTTGGAAAGGAACCGGATATTGAAATTTTTCTGTTGCAGCATGAGTATTATGCCAGTGGAAAGGATGCTGTTGAAGGCCAGGGCAGACCTATGTACACTGCTTTTAACGGTAAACTTTTCAGGTATGTTGAAGAACCCATTGTAGGAAAACCCGGAGATTATGTTAGAATCAATTTTCTGAATGCCGGACCTAATCTTGTTTCCACGTTTCACCTGGTGGGTATAATCTGGGATTATGCCTACTGGCAGGGGCATCCCGATAATAAATTCGTGGGAGGCCAGACAGTAACTGCAGGGCCGTCCGATTCCTGGGTAATTGAGTTTCGCATCCCACCTGATGAGGGCAGCTACCTTATGCTTTCCCATGCGGTAGGTTCAACCGACCGGGGAGCCATCGGGCTGCTCATTTGTGATCGCGATGCAGAATCAGGGAAAACTTATCTTGCTGATGGGATCAGGTATACCGAAGAAGAGCTTGAAGAATACCGGCAGCAGGCCCTGCGTACCATTACACCTTTTGGCATTGGCTCACCTGATGTTGATGTACCGGTGGTTTATGGCCCTGAAACCAAAGAAGTAATAGTAAGGATAATAGGCAATTCCTATTATCCCAAAGTGGTAAAGGTTGCCCCCGGAACTACTATACGCTGGATCAATGAAGATGTTTTTACTTATATGGAAGGGGAGTTTTCGGGAATTCATAATGTAATAGTTAAATCGGGACCTGAAAGATTTGCATCTCATCTTCTGGCACATGCTGAAAGCTATTCTCAGGTGGTAACCAAAGAGGGTGAATATATATATATCTGCACTCCCCATCCATATATGGAAGGTAAGATAATAGTGAGCAATGATTTGCCCGCAGCCAGTGTGCTTTATGCGGGCGCTGCACCAACCAGCAGGATGATGTGGTTCATTCTTATAGTGGCAGCATTTGCCCTAATGATCGGAATTATCTCCCTGATAAATAAGTAGGAGTCTTTAAAAAGGTTATCTTAGAATTGCATCAAAAATAATTAATATCATCATCATGAGGAAATACATATTCATGATAATGAAGGCCCGTTCAACATGAGCGGGCTTTTTGATACCTGGCCATTTATAAAATGCTGCAATAAGAATAACTGACAGAATAATGACAATAACAGAAACTGTATGTGAGACAATTATTCCGAAAATACTCAGAAGAATGGCTGTCATTGCAGTTGCTGTAGTCCAGGTGAAGGTAAGCCTTGAAATTTGCTCCGGGTTGAAGTTTTTGCTGATGGAAGGAAACCCTGCATTTTCGTAATCTTTTCCATACCTGAGCAGAATAAGCCAGAAATGCGGTATCTGACCTATAAAAAAGAAAAATGCTATGAATATTATGTTGGGATGAGTGATGTTCCCTCCGGCTGCCGTCCAGCCAATAACAGGTGGAATTGCACCGACGACTGCCCCTGGAATTATTGCCCATGGGGTCATCTTTTTTAACGGGGTGTACACAACATTGTACCAGAATAATGTAAAAACAGCTAAAAGTGCCGCAATGTGATGGGTTTGCCACCAGAGTATTATGGGTCCGGATATGACCAGGATTGCAGCCCAAATCCAGGCCTGAGTATACCCAATCTGCCCCGATGGTAAAGGACGGCATCGTGTGCGTTCCATCATTCGGTCGGTATTAGCTTCCTGAATGTGATTTATTACTGATGAGCCGGCAGCTGTTAATAAAACCCCCATATACATGAAAAACCAGCCTCTGGAGAAACTGCCGCTGAACAAAATAAACCCTGTCAGCGCAGAAAAGGCTACTGACAGGGCAATGATAGGTTTAGTGAGCTGTAAAAGACCTGCCCACGTTTTATTGCTAATGTTGTTATTCATTTAGAGATTTCAAGAACTCTACGATAAGATCAATCTCTGCGTCGGTAATTTCTCCTTCGTATGAAAACATCTGACCGGGACGAAAACCAACAGTAATATCAGCATCCGGATCGTAAATTGAACGTTTAACATATTCTGCATCATAAACAATTTCCCGCTCCTGGCCACCAGTGATTACCCTTATGGTTTCTCCATAACGACCTGCAAAAGTTGGTCCTACAAGGGTGGAGCCATCCAATGAATGACAGGCTATACATCCGTTTCTTTCCACAACTTGTCTGCCAAGTAATGCAAGATTGGCATCTTCAGGTATTTCCGGAACCATAGCATCCGGGTCTTCGTACCATGCCCAGAAATCTTCCGGTTCCATAACAACCACTTCACTGATCATATAGGAGTGCTGGAGACCGCAGTATTCAGCACAAAAAATGGTATACGTTCCTGTTTTTGTAGCTTCAAACCAGGTGCGATTGTTTGGTAGTCCAGGCACCATATCTTCCTTTAAACGGAATGCAGGTATGTAAAACGAATGCAACACATCAATGGCATTCAGGTTTACAATAATGGCTGTATCAACCGGAACATAAAGTTTATCACTTACCCTGCCGTTTTCGTAGCGGAAGTTAAAACTCCACATACGGGCATTGGCAGTTACTTCAATACCTTCGCTGGGGGGAGTTTTCATGGGTATCCAGCCCACATAGCCATAATAAAACATACCCAGAACAAGGATGATGGGAATAATGGTCCAGGTGATTTCAAGTGCTATGCTGTCTTTCACCTGCACTGCTTTGGGATGACGTTTCTGGTTGTACCTGAATAAAAAGAGGATTATGGTAAGGGTAATACCGATTCCCAAAAAAAAGGATATCCCTAAAATAACCATGAAAGCATTGTCAACGCCTTCTACAAATGTTGAAGCTCCTAAGATCATATTTAATAGTTATCTGTATGAATAATCAAAAAAGGTTACATAAAGCACCAGTAGAAACAAGACTATGACAGCAACTGTAAATATGGCAAATATTTTATTGTCAAATTTCAGGTGCATAAACCAGGTTAGTACAATGCCAGCTTTTGTTCCGGCAATGAGCATGGCAACCAGGGTGTTATATTTACCCATCTCAAGGCTAGTAACTGCAACACTGGCTGCAGTTAGCACCAGTAGTGCTCCTAAAACCAAAATATGACTGGTATAGCTTGAAATATGTTGTTTTTCTTCACTCATAGCGTAAAAGTATTAATGTATTAAATAAAACAGCGGGAACAGGAATATCCAGATGAGGTCGACCAGGTGCCAGTATAGCCCGGTATTTTCGAGCCATACATAATCTGTACTATGAATTTTTTCACGTCGGATTTGGTGCACAACATATATGAATAATCCAATACCTATAAGAATATGTAAAGCATGTATTCCAGACATGACATAATAAAGGCCAAAAAACAATGTAGTACCATGTCCTAGTTCATGCAGCAGATTGCTACCCGGATAAAAGCCGTATTCAATCTTGGCACCCCATTCAAAATACTTATTTACAAGGAATAGCACCGCAATAAAAAGTGTAATTCCCAGTAAAATGAGCGCCTGCTTTTTATTTCCTCTCTGAATAGCTGTTATGGACATAGCCACCGTGGCTGAACTGATCAGAAGGATAACTGTATTAAAAGTGCCAATGAATACATCCAGCTCCTCGCCACCCAACTGGAATGCCACAGGGTTTTTATACCGGTACACTGCATACATTAGGAATAACATGCCAAACAGCAGTAATTCTGTAAAGATAAATAGCCACATGCCCAGCTTGTCGCCTTCATCGTCGCGATGTACGTGTGATGTATGTTCTTCGTGTTTTTCCATATTACCTGCTTATTTATATTCGTAAGGTCTTTCTTCTACAGTAGGTAAATCTTCCCAGTTTTCCAGGGTGGGAGGAGTATCGGTTTCCCATTCAAGAGTTTTACCTCCCCATGGGTTTTTCTCCGAAGTTTTTTCCCCATATCGAGCTGAACGAACCAGGTTTACAATGACAATGATGGCGCCGACAATCATGAGTATTGCACCCAGGGAAGAAATAATGTTTCCGGTATGAAATTCAGGAAGGTAATCGTAATACCTTCTGGGCATTCCCTGCATCCCTAAACCAAACATAGGGAGATACAGGGTAAGGAATCCGCCGAAGAATACAGCCCAACCTGTATTGGCCCAGCCTCTGTCATACATTCGGCCAAACATTTTCGGGTACCAGTAGTGTAATGCAGCCATGAAAGAGTAGCCTGTTCCCCCAAATACGATAAAGTGGAAGTGAGCTACCACAAAGTGTGTGTCATGAACGTGAACGTTGGTGGCAAGTGAACCCAGGGTAAGTCCGCTAAATCCTCCTATCATAAATACGAAGATAAAAGAAACGGCCCAATAAAAGGGAGTCTGGAAGTTCAGCGATCCTTTGTGCATAGTTGCAACCCAGTTAAATACCTTGATGGCAGAGGGTATGGCTACTATGAAAGTAAGGAAGCTGAATGCGTAAAGGGCCCTTCCGCTCATACCTGATGTAAACATGTGGTGACCCCATACAAAGTAACCCACAAATGCAATGGCAAGTGAAGAAAGCACAATTGCCTTATATCCGTAAATCCGTTTTCGGGAGAATACCGGAAGAATTTCGCTGATTGCACCCATACCCGGAAGAATCATAATGTAAACTGCCGGATGCGAATAGATCCAGAACAAATGCTGGTAAAGGATTGGGTCGCCGCCCAGTGTAGGATCAAATACACCAACGCCTAAAACTCGTTCCATAACAGTAAGCAGAAGTGTAATACCAATTACGGGTGTGGCAAGTATTTGAATCCATGCAGTCGCATATAGTGTCCAGGGGAACAGTGGCATCCTGAACCAGGTCATTCCCGGGGCCCGCATTCTGTGTATAGTAACTACAAAGTTAATACCTGTAAGGATTGATGAAAATCCCAGGATAAATGCACCGAATAGCGCCGGGAGCACATTTGTTGGAGTACGGAAGCTGTAAGGGGCATAAAATGTCCACCCGGTATCAGGCCAACCACCCACAAACTGGGATGACAATACAACCAGGATACCTATTATATAAATCCACCAGGATGCAAGATTTAATTTTGGGAATGCCACATCCTTGGCTCCAATCATAATGGGCAGGAAAAAGTTGCCGAATACCGCCGGTAGCCCCGGTACCACGATAATAAATATCATGATGATGCCATGCACGGTAAACATGGAGTTGTAAGTCTGTGGCCCCATGATAGTGTAACCTGGTGCAATCAGCTGTATCTTCATCAGCAGTCCAAGAATAGCTGCTATAGAGAAAAACACAAGCATTGTGTAAAGGTAAAGCAGGCCTACACGTTTATGATCGGTAGAGAGGATCCAGCCCAGCAATCCTTTATACTTCCCCTTGTGCTCAAGGAAACTAACGTGTTTGGATGTTATTGTTTCTGACATACTGTTAAATTAAAGTATTGATTAATTTGTTACTTTCCGTTTGGGTTTCAGTACTAGCACCAAAAAGATAACCACTGCAAAAAACAAAATGATAGAACCTGCAACCCTTGTTACATTGAATACATAACCTTGTCCAGCCGGATCATAAGAATAGCAAAATGATAACAGCCTGCTCATGGAAGGTCCTGATCTTCCTGCTGCTGTCTCCACAACTGCAAGTTTCAGATCCATGGGCAGGAAATAGGTTCCATGCAGATAGCGGGTGATCTTGCCCTCGTCACTTACAAATATAAGTGCCGATGTATGCAAAAAATCAAGTCCCTGTCTTCTGTATCTGAACCCTACAGCATCGGTAAGTTTGCGCGAGTTAAGACTGTCGGTGGTAAAGAAACGCCAGCCATCCGGGTTAAACTCTTTATCGATGAGTATGTGATAGCTGTTTTGGTTCGCCCTCGATAAATTTGTACCCTCTGTGGGATCAAAGCTGATATTAAGGATCTGGTATTCTTCGCCGATTTCCATACGGCTGTTCTGAACAACCTCAGCTATGGATGTCATAAACGGGCTGCAAATACCGGGGCAGCGGTAATACACAATAGCAATGGCAGTGGGTTTGTCGAGAAGGTCATATAATCTTTCCCGTTGCCCATCTGTGTTGATCAGGTAAATATCATCGGGAAGGTATTCATCAAGTTTTTCTACAATACCGATTTCCGGTTCGGGAGCATAGCCTTGCCTGCGTTGTGCCGATAGTGAAAATACCATCAGCAATACCAGCGTTGTTAAAATTAAATTTTTCATTTTTATATTTTGTTTTCCTGTTAGTTTGAATGATGATAGACTTCGGTTAAATTGAAGTCGCTTATCAGGATGTTTCCATTTTTATTTATATGTGATGGTGTAAACTTTCCTCCAGATATGGGTGGTTCTTTGGTACCAGAGCGTTCTTTCTCAGTGCAAAGAAAGTTGAACCCAGGAATAATCCGGTGTATCCCAGCCAGATTCCCAACTCCATAAAACCGAATTTCATCGGCCCATATGACCCTGGCATAATCTGAACGTAAATACTTATCCATAAACCTATCATCAGCAATATTGAGATAGCCAGAAGAACTTTGGGCTTTTTGCCCAGATCATCACTCATCATTATCACAAACGGAATTGCAAAGTTAATGAACAATTCTGCATAAAACATGGGCTGCCACTCACCAATAAACCTTGGATAATAATATACCGTGAGTTCGGGAATATTGGCATACCAGATAATAAGAAACTGCATAAACCACATGTAGCCAAAAACAATGCTGAAACGGAAAATATACCTTGCCAGATCATGAAAGTGTGCATCATTTACTTTGGCAAAATATCCCTGTGAACGCAGGAAAAGTATCATCAGAATGATTGCGGCAGAGCCATAATACATGCTTAATATCATATTTCTGAACCCAAACAATGTACTGTACCAGTGCGAATCGATAGTCATGATCCAGTCTTTGGATGCAAATGAAAAGAAAATAGCAGCAATAAAAATAAATACCTGGGCATAGTAACGGGTTTTTTGATGGTATTTAATGTCTGCATTTTCATCCTCAAGTTTTGCATATTTCCTGAGCACCCATGCAGTGCCTATAAAAAGCGCAAAATATAAAACCATGCGAATCATAAAGAATGGTACATTAAGAAAAGGGGCCTTATGGGCAATCAGTTTATCTGTTTCAGTAATACCTGGTTGTGCCCATTCATAAACCTGCGGTAATCCAAAATACATGAGCAGCATCAGCAGTGCACCAATGGGAAGGAATGATCCAAGGGCCAGCGGTATACGCTGTATAAGTGCCGACCAACCTGAGTTGGTTATGTACTGTAAGCTGTAAA
>SKSE01000072.1 GCA_007118135.1 Bacteroidales bacterium
ATAACTCCACCAATTATTTTGTTTATCGCGGGCAGCCCATGGGTTTTCATCTTGAGTTGCTTAAAATGTTTGCACAGCATATTGGTGTTGAGTTGGAAGTCTTTGTATCCAATGATCTGGAGGAAAACTTCGGATGTCTTTTTACCGATGGTGAGTGCGATGTAATTGCTATGGATTTGACCGTTATACGCAGTCGAAGAAATTTACTGTCTTTTACTGAGCCTCATAGCCAAACCCGGCAAATTCTTGTGCAACGCAGGCCCGAAAACTGGTATAACATGCGATCTTCAGAAATTGAGGATAATCTAATTCGTAATCAACTTGATCTGGCAGGAAAAACTGTTTATGTTCAGAAAAACTCATCACATCTTATGAGGCTTCACAACCTGATGGAGGAAATTGGAGACACCATTTATGTAGTGGAAGTTGATCAGGAAACTGAGCAACTTATTGAAAGAGTTGCCAATGGTGAGATTGAATTTACTGTAAGCGACGAACATATAGCAAGGGTTAATCAAACCTACTATGCAAACATCGATACACAAACTCCATTAAGCTTTGCTCAGAACTTGTCGTGGGCTGTTCGTCATGATACACCTTTGCTTAAAGAAGCCATTGATGAGTGGATGCGCGATTTCAGACAAAGTCGTCAATATGCTAATCTGTATGCGAAATACTTCCGGAATCCTCGCAGCTCTCATATGGCACGCAGTCAGTATCACTCTCTTGGTGGTGGACGCATTTCGATTTATGATGATCACTTCAAACGTTTTGCGGACATTATCGGATGGGATTGGCGC
Source organism: Bacteroidales bacterium (assembly GCA_007118135.1). Taxonomy (GTDB): domain Bacteria; phylum Bacteroidota; class Bacteroidia; order Bacteroidales; family UBA7960; genus SKVR01. The sequence goes on from SKSE01000072.1 coordinate 801, forward strand.
TTAATTGCTTCATTGGCATTCCAGGAATCGCGTTTTAATAATGAAGCTGTTTCATGGGCAGGTGCTTTTGGTATTATGCAATTGATGCCCAATACCGCTGCCATGTACAATGTTTCTGAAAATTCTTCACCCGTTGATAATATCCTTGCCGGTATCAGGTATCTCAACTGGATTGACAGAAGACTCGAAAACATCATTTATGATGATGAGGAGAGAATAAAATTTGTGCTTGCTTCTTACAATGTAGGAATCGGACATGTTCTTGATGCAAGAAGATTAGCAGAGAAATATGGCAAGGATCCTGATGTTTGGAAAGATAATGTGGATTACTTTGTGCTTAATAAATCAAAACCCAAGTATTACCTTGACCCGGTGGTTCAGCATGGTTATGCGCGGGGTTCGGAGCCATTCCATTATGTAACGGAAATTCTTGAAAGATTCGAGCATTATAAAAACGCGCTCGATGGCTGATAATTAGCATTTTTTTCTTTAACCATAATACACAAAGCCCGTTTCTTTTTCAGAACGGGCTTTGACTTTTTAAGGAGGTTAGTATAATAGCTCTGATCAATGTGCTTCGAGCCAGTTGGATCCGGTATTCATATCCACAACCAGATCAACATCCAACTTTATGGCATTTTTCATGTTGTGCTCCACGATTTTCTTAAGTGTATCCAGTTCATCTTTCACTGCATCAAAAACCAATTCGTCATGCACCTGGAGGATCATTCTGGATTTGAGCTTTTTCTTTTCCATCTCTTCATGAATCCTGATCATGGCAAGTTTAATCATATCGGCTGCTGATCCCTGGATGGGGGAGTTAATGGCATTTCGTTCAGCATAACCTCTTACGGCTCCGTTGGAGCTGTTGATATCGTTGATATATCGCCGGCGCCCCATGATGGTTTCAACATATTGATGCTCGCGGGCAAAAGCAATGGTATCATCCATGTATTTCTTAATACCCGGGTACTGGGCAAAATAGTTTTCTATGATCTCAAAAGCTTCGCCCCTGGGAATATTAAGTCTGTCGGATAAGCCGAATGCAGAGATTCCGTAAACAATTCCAAAGTTTACGGTTTTTGCTTTCCGGCGCATTTCTTTGTCCACGTCCTCCAGGTCAACACCAAATACTTTAGCGGCAGTGGCAGCATGAATATCAAGCCCTTTTTTAAAAGCTTCAATCATGGCTTTATCTTTACTCAACGAAGCAATGATGCGCAGCTCAATCTGCGAATAGTCGGCTGCCAGCAGAATATGATTTTTGTCGGCCGGCACAAATGCCTTCCTGATTTCCCTGCCCTGCTCAGTTCGTATAGGTATATTCTGAAGATTGGGATTGTTGGAAGAAAGGCGGCCAGTTGCTGCAACCGTTTGATTGAATGATGCATGCAATCGCCCGGTTTTTTCGCTGATAAGCTTCGGAAATACATCAACATAAGTTGACTTGAGCTTGGTAAGCGACCGGTAGTCAAGAATTTTGGAAACTATTTCATGTTTGTCAACCAGCTTGGAAAGCACATCTTCGCTGGTGCTGTATTGTTTGGTCTTTGTCTTTTTAGCTTTTTCAGTGATTTTGAGTTTGTCAAATAATATTTCACCCAGTTGTTTCGGGGAACCGATATTGAATTTGGTTCCTGCCAGTTTGTAAATTTCTTCTTCGATTAACTCAATATCTTTCTGAAGTTTCAGGGAATAATCTTCAAGGGCTTCGGTATCCAGTTTTACACCGTGACTTTCCATATCGGCCAGCACGTAAATCAGCGGGGTTTCCATCTCATCGAAAAGCCTGGTAAGCTTGTTTTCTTTGAGCATGGGCTCAAAAACTTCCCTTAGCTGCTGTGTAACATCTGCATCTTCGCAGGCATATGCGGTAACTGTATCCAGGGGAATATCTCGCATGCTTTTCTGATTCCTTCCTTTCTTTCCAATAAGTGATTCAATACTTATGGGTCTGTAATCCAGATAGGTTTCGGCAAGTACATCCATGTTATGCCGCATATCGGGCTGCAGAAGGTAATGGGCCAGCATGGTGTCAAAAAGTTTTCCCTTAACGTTGATGCCGTAATTTTTCAGAACACCGATATCGAATTTCAGGTTCTGGCCGGTTTTTTCAATTTTGGGATTTTCAAGGATACCCTTGAACTCAAGGGCCAGGTTATTTGCTTTTTCCTGGTCTTCCGGAAAGGGTACATACCAGGCTTCACCCGGTTTTATACAGAATGCAATACCCACCATCTCTGCATCAATAATATCAAGGCCTGTGGTTTCGGTATCAAAGCAAAAAGAACCTGACTTTTTGAGTTTTTCAACCAACTTTTTGATGTCGTCTTCTTTTTCAACAGCGCTGTAATTATTATCCTTATAAAGTTGCTCTTTCTTTTCAAGGGCTTGCTGGGCAGGGTCTTTGAAGGCATCGGTGCCTGAAAAAAGATCCATTTGTCCTGAAATCTGCTCTTTTGTTGGCATTGCCCTGGGTGCTTCTTCCTTTATGTGCTCAAAAACTCTTTTGGCATAAGTGCGAAATTCCAATTCTTCAAAAAGTGGAATTAATACTTTTGGGTCGGGGTCTGTGATTTTGAAAAGATCTTCATCCCACTCAACGGGTACGTCAAGGATAATAGTGGCAAGACTCTTTGACATCAATGCCTGTTCTGCATTTTCTTTGAGGCTTTCACGGCTTCTGTTCTCAGCAACTTTATCCACATTTTCCAGCAGGTTTTCAATGGAGCCAAATTCGGCTATGAGCTTTTTGGCTTTCTTTTCGCCAATTCCGGGCACACCGGGAATATTATCGGATGAGTCGCCCCACAGACCCAGAATATCTATGAGTTGTTCGGGTCGTTCAATCCCGAATCTCTCGCATATTTCTTTTACCCCGAGAACTTCGGCGCCATTGCCCATACGGGCCGGTTTATACATAAAAATATTATCAGAAACCAGTTGTCCGAAATCCTTGTCGGATGTCATCATATAAACCTTAAATCCGTCTTTTTCGGCTTTTTTGGCCAGGGTACCTACAATGTCATCGGCTTCATAGCCGGCGAGTTCAAGCATGGGAATCTTAAAACCCTCAATAAGTTTTTTAATATAGGGTAGTGAAGAAACAATATCTTCGGGGGTTTCGTCGCGGTTTGCTTTGTAAGCGGTAAAGTCGGTTTGCCGCTGGGTGGGTGCAAAAGCATCGAAAGCCACGGCAATATGTGTAGGTTTTTCTTTTTGAAGTACCTCCAGCAATGTATTGGCAAATCCAAGCACTGCTGAAGTATTCTGTCCTTTGGAATTTATACGTGGGTTGCGGTTAAGGGCAAAATAGGCCCGGTAAATCAGGGCCATGGCATCGAGCAGGAATAGTTTCTTCTGTTCAGACATAAATCATCATCTTTAATTTGAAAAGTCAAAGATAGTGATTGGCCCCGACAAATTTTCTTTTCCCGCAAAGGAAATACTTTCAGATTTGCCCTTAGCTTTTACAAACTACCATGCTGTGTTCTTCTGATGATTTCATTCTGAAGGCTTTCGCCCAGGTCGTTGAAATAATCGGAATAGCCGGCTACCCTGACAATGAGGTCGCGATGTTTTTCAGGATGTTTTTGCGCATCCTTAAGAGTTTCGGCATTGATTACATTAAACTGTATGTGATGGCCATCGAGCCGGAACCAGGTGCGAATAAAATCGCACAGTTTTTGCAATGCTTCATCATTCTTGAAAAATTCGGGAGCAAATTTCTGGTTGAGAAGGGTACCTCCGGTTTTGATGTGATCGATTTTGGCCGCAGAAAGAACCACGGCAGCGGGGCCTTTGACATCGCAACCCTGCACAGGACTAATGCCTTCGCTCAGAGGCTCACCGGCCTTACGCCCATCGGGCATGGCACCGATACGCTCGCCAAAGTAAACATGGCATGTGGTGGGCAGCATGTTGATGCGAAATACACCACCACGATATGTGGGCCTGCCATTCACCGCTTTGTAAAAACTATTGAAAACAGCCACTGCAAATTGGTCAGCATTTTCATCATTATTTCCCCAATGAGGC
>SKSE01000074.1 GCA_007118135.1 Bacteroidales bacterium
GGCTTCGCTAAAAAGATATGCTGCAACTGAAAAAAATGTGGTGGCACTGGAAGAGTCATTTCGGTATACCGAACAAAGATTTAATGTGGGAATGGTTAATTCACTAGAATATAATGACGCCAAAAACCGTCTTTCTGCCGCTCAGTCTGAATTGTTACAGTCAAAATACGAATACCTTTTCAGGATGAAGATTCTTGATTTTTACCTGGGGAATCCTCTTACTTTCAATTAAATAACAAACATCAAAAGAGAACGAATGAAACGGAAAATTTTTTTAAAATATGCTTTAATAGCTCTTGGGGTTCTGATTCTGTTCATGATTATTGCCAGGCGGGCAGGATGGGTAGGAGAAGAACATGGGATCAGGGTTACTATAGAAGCTGCAGAAAAACGAAATATTGTTGAAATTGTAACTGCCAGCGGGAAGGTACAACCTGTTACCGAAGCAAAAATTGCTCCTGATGTTTCCGGAGAGATTGTTCAGATTCTGGTAAGAGAAGGGGATTTTGTTCAGCGTGGTGACTTACTTGTACGTATTAACCCTGATATTTACGAATCGGCCCTGGACAGGGTAGAGGCGAGCCTGAATACCAGTCGTGCCAACCTTGCCAATGCCCGTGCCCGGGTTATGCAGGCCGAAGCACAGTTCATCAATGCTCAATCCAGTTTTGATCGTAACCAGCGATTGTTTAACCAGGATGCTATCTCCGAATCGGAATTTGATCAGGCCCGTGCACAATACCTTGTGGCCCAGGCCGAGGTGGAAGCGGCCAAACAAAGTGTGGTTGCATCTGAATTTCAGGTGAAAAGTTCTGAAGCTACATTACGCGAAGCTCGTGAAAATCTTACCAAAACAAATATTTTTTCTCCAATGGATGGCACCATATCGCGACTGGATGCCGAACTGGGAGAAAGGGTTGTGGGTACATCGCAATTTGCCGGTACCGAAATTTTGCGTATTGCCAATCTCAACGAAATGGAACTTAAGGTGGAGGTAAATGAGAATGATATTATCAGGGTTAATGAGGGAGATACGGCCCTTATTGAAATTGATGCCTGGCTCAATGAGCAGTTTACAGGTGTGGTTACTTCCATCGCCAACTCAGCACTATCGCAGGGTTTAAGTGTAGATCAGGTTACAAATTTTGAAGTGAAAATCCAGATTTTACCTGAATCATACCACCATCTGCAACGTGAAGACCGACCACATCTGTCTCCGTTCAGACCCGGAATGTCAGCTTCAGCGGATATTAAAACCCTTACTGTTAATGATGTTGTATCGGTACCTATCCAGGCTGTAACAACCCGTGAACCTGTCAGCAAACCATCAGATGAAAGCGAAGAATCTGCTGAAGAAACTCCTGCCGAAACCCGGGCAGGCGGTTCTTCACCCCGCATGAAGGAATACGTTTTTGTTTATAAAGATGGCACGGTAAAAATGACAGAGGTAGTTTCGGGGATACAGGATAGTAACTATATAGAAATAAAATCAGGGATTGAACCGGGTGATGAAGTAGTAACGGGTCCTTTCAGGGCGGTTTCACGCACCTTGAATGATGGCGACAGAGTAACCAGAGTGAGCCGTACCGATCTATTCAGTGAATAATTTTATCCGGTATCCTATGGCTAAAATTCGTGGTGAAATTGTATTTTTGCAGCTCACCGGAAATTGATATATGAGTAACATTCTTCTTATAGAAACAGCCTCAAAAGTTTGCTCTGTAGGGCTTGCCGAAGGCAACAAGATCATTGCATTGCGCGAAGATAAAAGCATGCAGTACTCACACTCAACATTTCTTACAACTTTCATTGAAGAAGTGGTTAAAGAAGCTGGCTCAGCTTTTCCTAAGCTTGACGCCGTTTCAGTAAGCATGGGCCCCGGTTCATACACCGGGTTGCGTATTGGTGTTTCAGCAGCCAAAGGTCTTTGTTATGCACTCGACATACCCTTAATTGCCATCAACACCCTGAAGTCGCTTGCGGCAGTGGCAGTTGAATCTGGTAATGTGCACGCAGACTTTTTTGTACCCATGATTGATGCCCGGCGTATGGAAGTTTACAATGCGGTTTACGATAATTCATTAAGTGAAATCAGAGAAACATCTGCTGAAATTATTGACGAAAATGCATTCAGCGACTTTCTTGAAAAAGGGAAAGTGGCCTTTTTTGGTGATGGGGCTGCCAAATGCAGGGATGTAATCAAACATTCTAATGCTGTGTTTTTCGACGATATACACCCCGGTGTGAAAGGGATGTTGAATTTTGCTTTAGAAAAATTCATTCAGAAGCAATTTGAAGATCTGGCCTATTTTGAGCCCTTTTATCTGAAGGATTTTGTGGCAGGAAAACCAAAAGTTAAAGGTCTGCTTTAAAGTTAAAAATGCGCTATCTTTGCTCTGAAAACAATGTTTATGCTCGATAAAATCCCGTCCTTTCTCAAAAACAAATACGTACTTGTACTTATTGCTGTGCTTGTATGGTTTATGTTTTTTGATCAGAACAATCTTATTCAGCAGTACCGTTATTCCCGTCAGCTTAAAGAGTTTCGTGCCGAAAAAGAATACTACCTGCGCGAAATAGCCAGCGATAGCATTGCACTGGATAAACTTAAAAACAACCCTGAAGAGCTGGAGCGCTATGCCCGCGAGAAATACCTGATGAAACGCGAAAACGAGGATATTTTCATTATACCCGAATGATTAGGCAGGATCCACATTGATTTTTACCCTTACCGGTTTCCATTTTGCGTTAAGACTGAACTCCTGCAGGATGTTTTTAAGGATTTCCTTTTTCTGCAGTATCCCTGCATTGCGGTCAATTTTCACAATGATGTTTTTCAAATATTGTGCCCTGATGCGCGATACCATCGGATATTCTGGTCCCAGAACGAGTTTCTCCGAAAATGACTTCCTGATTTCCCTGGCCAGGGCTTCTGCTGCATGGCTAACCATTTTTGGGTCGGTATGCATGAGGGTGATTTGAACCAGCCGGTAAAATGGGGGGTAGAGAAAATTACGTCTCTCCAGCACCTGGTTTTTATACATTTCAAGATAGTCGTTATCAATCACCTGCCTGATGATAGTATGCCATGGATCGAATGCCTGTATGATTACTTTGCCGCGATCGTTTTTTCGTCCTGCCCGCCCACTTACCTGTGCCATCATCTGGAAAGCCCTCTCATGCGCCCTGAAATCTGGGAAGCTAAGCATGTTATCGGCACTTAAAATACCCACAACCGATACATTTTCAAAGTCCAGTCCTTTGCTTACCATCTGGGTACCCACAAGAATATCGATACGCTTTTCTTCAAAATCATGAATGATGTTGGTATAGGCATTTTTGGCGCGGGTGGTATCCAGATCCATCCGTTTTATGGTTGCATCCGGGAAGAGCAGGGGTAACTCTTCTTCAATTTTTTCAGTGCCAAATCCTTTCAGTGAAATGTCGGCAGAGCCGCATGAGGGGCATTGGTTATGTGGTTTAATGGCATATCCGCAGTAGTGGCATTTCATTTTATTGATATGCTTGTGGTATACCAGGCTCACATCGCATTGTGTGCAGGTTGGGATGTGGTTGCACTGCTCACATTCCATCCGCGGAGAAAACCCCCTGCGGTTTTGAAACAGAATGACCTGTTTCTGATTTTCCAGTGCTTCTTCAATATGCTTAAACAGCAGTGAGGAAAGATGCGATTTCATGGTTTTTTGACGGCTTTCTTTTTTGATGTCGGCTACCAGGACTTCGGGTAGCTGCATGCCGCCGTATCTTTTATTGAGCTCCACCAGACCGAATTTCCCGCTTCGGGCATTAAAGTAACTTTCAACGGAGGGGGTAGCTGACCCCAGCAGCACTTTGGCTCCGAAACTTCCAGCCAGCCAGATGGCAGCATCACGCGCGTGATAGCGCGGTGCAGGGTCATGTTGCTTGAAAGAAGCTTCATGTTCTTCATCCACGATAATAAGTCCGGGATTTTGCCATGGCAGAAAAAGCGCAGAGCGTGGTCCCACCACCAACTGGTAGCTTATGGTGGTTTGCAGTGACTCTATTCCGCCCAGCGCCAGGTTATTCCAAACCTCAGTGCGCTCCATTTCGTTGAACCGTGAGTGGTACACACCTGCTTTGTCTCCGAAATGTGCCTGAATACGGCGTATGATCTGGGTGGTAAGGGCAATTTCCGGTAAGAGATACAAAACCTGCTGACCCTTTTCAATAGCTTCCCTGATCAATTCGATATAAATTTCTGTTTTTCCGCTCGATGTTACTCCGTGCAGCAACACCACATCCTTTTCCTCCCAGCTTTTTCTTATTTCCTCAAGGGCTCTCTGCTGGTAACCATTAAAATCAATGGCAGCAGCATCTTTCTCCGAATGATCAAACCGGCTTACCATGGTTTTGTAAATTTCAAGTACGCCCTTTTTTACCAATGCATCAATGGCCGGAGATGCGTTTTTAATCAGGCCGGTTATTTTGCGGGTAGGTACTTCATGAACTTCCGAAACGTACCTTTTGGAAAGTCTTATATATGCCATAAGAACCTCCAGTTGTTTAGGAGCACGCTTCTCAGCTTCATCAAAGGCTTCCTTCAGCTTCTGTTCTTCATTATAATCATCACTCAGGCGAACAAATTTCTCCATCTTTTGCCTGTAGGGGTTTTCCAGCTCTTCCTTTAGCAGAATAACCTTTTTCTCCATCAGGTTGCCGATGAGCGGAAATACTTTCTGTAACCCGGTGATCTTGCTTACTTCGCTTATGGAAAGTGTTTTCTGAACTTCCAATGCTTCCGCAATGAGATATTCTTTCTCATTAAGATTCTGAAAATCCTGATCAAA
>SKSE01000278.1 GCA_007118135.1 Bacteroidales bacterium
CATGAAAACCTTAAAAAAGATATTTTATGTAATGGTTGTTTTTATGGCAACAGCTTTGCTTTTCAAGGGTTGTCAGAAAGACCCCATAGCGCTTTATCCCAATGAATATAACGTATATACCAATGGCAAGGGTGGTGTTGGTTCTGCAGGGGGTATAGTAATGGTAGATGATGAAAACTCACCGCTCCATGGTGTCGCGGTTGAAATACCTGAAGGGGCATTGGACAGCATGGTGGAGATAAGTATTAAACTTGCACCTGACAGCATCAAACTTCCGGGTGATGAAAACGCTGTGGTGATAAGCTTTTTGCCTTCAGGACTTAAATTTAAGAAACCCGTTGGTATTCATCTTCCAATTGCAGAACAGCTGGACACAACAAATCTGTTCGGTTGGCATATTAACTATGAGGAAATGGTGATTAAGCAAATATACCCTGAAATTGAAAACAACAAAGCAGTGCTGCTTACAGATCATTTCTCGCATTATACGGTCACTACTAATGGAATACGTATCAATAAAAAAATGTATTATTATGATGTAAATGTGCCAAACTATACCAAAAGGGTTACTGCTGTTATTTGGATAGAAGGAAAAATTGAGGGCACCAACAACTGGGGTCTTGCCGGAATACCTTTGGTAAAAGCATATTATACCAGCGAATATGAAAATGCCCATGATGCTGTAAATTATTACCAAACCAACAGGCCAAGAGCCACTTTCAAGGCATCACTTAAAAGACCTCATGCCTTATGGCCATTCGGTGGAGCCACTGTAGGTAATGAATACACCATTCAGGTTGAAACGAGACCGATTATTCAATCTGATCACCATGACATAAGGGTCAAAGTTATTAATTTTCCTCATGCTGGTGTGGAATTCAGTGATTTAATCCTGAAAACTGACCAGGAAAGAGAAGATTTCTTTGGTGGCAGGAAATTATGCTTTCACTGGTATGAAGAGTTAAACAGCAATACAAACTACTTTATAGATGGATCATTTGTAATTGAAGGGTTATTGACAGCGAGTTACGGACGATTTACCGCTATATATGAGTTAAGCACACGGAAAGAGAGAATAAAACCCGCTGATATGATTTCAACAAATCCTGATACCAATAATGATTTTATAGTTGATGATACAGCAGAACCCCCGGCATTACCCACCGTTACTACAGCTCCCGTCACCAATATCACCCAAACTTCTGCAACCGGTGGCGGTAATGTTACTTCACAGGGGAGCTCAGCGGTTACTGCCCGTGGCGTGGTTTGGAGCACATCTGAAAATCCCACTCTACAAAACAACATGGGAAGTACAAATAATGGTACCGGAACGGGAAGCTTCATTAGCAATATTACAGGTCTTTCGCCCGGAATAAGATATTATGTAAGAGCCTATGCTACCAATAATGCCGGCACTAGATATGGTAATCAGGTTGATTTTACTACCTTGGACGATAATATAAATGCTCCTAATCCACCAACGAATTTATATACCAGTTATACAAGTAATCACGGTCTTCGTATTTACTGGACAGATAATTCAGATAATGAAACGGGTTTTAGGATATATAAAGCTACCAATTCTTTAACAAATTTACAGGAATACAGCACAACTCCGGCCAATACTAATTATTTTAATGAAAACAATTACAGTCCTGACAACTTCTATGCTTATAAGGTTACTGCTTTCAATGATGATGGTGAATCACAAATGTCAAATCTTGCTGTTGCACCTAAAAGGCCTATCAATTTTACAGGACAGGTTATTGATGGAGCAGTTCATTTAAACTGGGAGTTTCCCGCCAACAGCCAGATTACAAGAATTCTTGTTTACAGAAATACCAGTGAGACAGGTCCTTTCGATATTATTAAAATAGATGACCTTCCAGCTTTAAATTATATGGATACAGATATTTCTCAGGGAGTAGATTATTTTTATAAAATTAAAGCTGGGTGGTCAGGAGGACATGGAGGAAATTTAAGCTTCTCAATGCCCACAGACGTTATCGGGCCTTTTAGTGTAGATGATGATAACGGCAACGGCGACGACACCGAAGTCGTAGAAGTCCTCAACCCCGCCACCGGCAAAATATGGATGGACCGCAATCTGGGCGCCAGCCGCGCTGCCACCAGCAGCACCGATGCCGAAGCCTACGGCGACCTGTACCAATGGGGCAGGGCAGCCGATGGCCACCAAAAAAGGACATCAGGCACAACTTCAACCTTAAGCAACTCTGATACTCCCGGTCATGGGAATTTTATTACGGTAAATAACAGCCCTTATGATTGGCGCAGCCCCCAAAACAATAATCTATGGCAAGGCGCAAACGGCATCAACAACCCCTGCCCGGTGGGATACAGGCTACCCACCGAAGCTGAGCTAAATGCCGAGCGGTTAAGCTGGAGCAGCAACAACGCCGCCGGGGCTTTCGCTTCGCCCCTTAAATTGCCCGTGGCGGGCTACCGCAGCTTCAACAATGGTTCGCTCATCGGTGTCGGCTTCGGCGGCTACTATTGGTCAAGTACTGTGGATGGTACCTACTCGTGGAGCCTGTTCTTCGGCGGTAGCGATGCCGGCATGTACAGCACTCACCGCGCGTACGGACACTCTGTCCGCTGCCTTAAGGATTAGAATGATACTTTGATATATTTGACACTTTTACCCTGAGCGAAGTCGAAGGGTTGACACTTTGCCCTGCCATCCCACACCCCTTAATCCCCTGAAGGGGACCAGCGCACGATGGTGGTTGGGTGTTCCCCCTTAAGGGTGTCAGGGGGTAGCGAAGGCCAGGCAAAGCATCATCAAAGTTCTTTTAATTCTGTAAATTGTAGTTAATAACACATACATTATGAAGAAACTATTCAATGTCATTTTTTTGGTACTTCTCAGTGTCATTTCATATTCCCAAAATACCATCACCGGCACTTTTCCTGCCCTCGCCAATCAGCAGGTAAAGCTTACAGGTTTTGAAGGATTTAGTGCCTACACAATTGATAAGACTAAGACAAATGAAGAGGGAGTTTTTACCCTTTCTTTCGCATCAAAAGACTATGGCATGGCATACCTTGCTGCCGAAGACGAAAAAGCCTTTATTGTCATCCTTGCACCCTATGAAAATCTGGTACTGGAAGGGGAGGCTTTGGCTTTTCCGCAAACTGTAACCATCGTCTCAGGCAGGCAAAACCAGCTATTTGAGCAATATGCCAATGAACACCCCCGCAGGGAGCAAGCCCTGAGTGCATGGGATTACCTGGAAAGGATATATACAATGGATTCGCTTTTTGTCAACCAGCAGGATGCCAGGAATGCCATCAAAGAAGAAAAACAACGCATTAAACAAGAAGATGAAGCCTTTCTTGCAGAACTGGACCCCGACACCTATGTAAGTTGGTTCTTGCCTGTGCGCAGGCTGGTCAGTTCGGTGCCAACCATAGCTCAATACCGTACTGCTGAAATACCGGACGCCATAGCCGCTTTCAGAAATATGGACTATACAGACTCAAGACTTTACAAAAGCGGCCTGCTGCGCGAAACCATCGAAGCCCATTTCTGGCTTATTGAAAACAGCGGCCGCACATTGGATTCGGTATTCATAGAGATGAATGTGTCCATTGACCATATGGTTGAAAACCTGGTTACGGATGAGAAAAAATTCAATGAAATTACTCAATACCTGTTTAACCTGCTGGAGCAGCGCAGCCTTTTCGGAGCTTCGGAATACCTGGCACTGAAAATTCTCAATGAAGTGAGTTGCACTGTGGATGACAACTTTGCCAACCAGTTGGAAAGCTACCGTGCCATGAAAGTGGGTAATATTGCACCGGATATTGTTTTTACCGGGGATGTTTTCCAAAATGGCCAGTCTGTAAAAACCGCAGCCAGTTTATCAGAAGTGAAAGCCGAATACATTGTGGTAGTTTTTGGTTCATCCTGGTGCCCCATGTGCCCGCAGGAACTATCAGCCATTAAAAGGGTATATGATAAATGGAAAAAGCATGGGGTGGAAGTGGTTTATGTTTCACTGGACGAAAACCAGTCTGATTTTGCACGCTCTGTTTCCACATACCCCTTTATCAGCTTCAGCGACAATAAAGGATGGGAAACACCATCTGCAAAAGACTATCATGTTTTTGCCACACCCACTTTGTTTCTTTTAGACCAAACCCGAAAAATCCTGTTGCGCCCACATTCCGTAAGGCAAATGGATGCATGGGTGGATTGGGTGCTGGTGGAAGGGAATAATTGAACCCGGAAGCTGGAAATTGCTCCGCAAGTTTCCGGTTCCTGGCAAAGGAACTTCCAACTTCCGAAGGAATTGGAAGCTTCCGGGAGAATTTTAAACTTTAAAGAACAGATTAAATGAAAAAAACAGCAATTAAATTTTTATTAGTCATAGTATTATTTTCATTGTTATCATGTAATCGCTCCGCATCCATTGATGATAAAAATGAAGAAACTCAGAAAAAAGAGCTTTTCTCTATGGAGAAAGCCATTGCCCTGGATGAAGAGCTTGCGGAGGCATTTGATGAGTTCAGGGGCAATTGGGAAAGTTATGAATCAACCTATATGAAGGCACAGGCTTTTGAAAGTAAGCTAAAGCATGCCCTCGTAAATGAACCTAAAACAATTTTTTACCCGTTTGAGAAGCTTTCAGAAAGGATATCCATTGTTCAAACTCCTTTCTCGAATATCAAATTTTACAGCTGGAACAATTTATCCGGAGGAAGCTGGCAAAAGATGACAAC
>SKSE01000284.1 GCA_007118135.1 Bacteroidales bacterium
ACGGAAATCTCACCAGTACTTCTGTTTTTGACGATTCTTTTCTCAATCATCCCCACTATATTTATGAAGTTTTCAGGGTAATTGATGGAGTTGCCCTGTTCCTGGAAGACCACCTTGACAGGCTGAAGAGAACCTGTGAATTGTCGGAACATTGTCATGGTTTTTCTGTGAACCAGATTCAAAGGCAGGTTTACCATCTTATTGATGCCAATAACTTTTCTTATGGTAACCTTAAAATGGCTATTTACATAAACGCACAAAAGCAAAGGTGCTTTCTGGTATACATAACTGAACATCAATACCCAACTGACCAGCAATATGAAATGGGTGTTCCTGTGGCACTCTTCAAAGGCATCCGCAATAACCCCAATGCCAAAGTAATGGATGTGAAGCTACGCAACGCAACAAATCTGAAAAAGAAAGAGCTGGAAGTTTATGAAACCCTGCTTGTAGATAATGAAAAATGCATCACTGAAGGTAGCCGTTCCAATGTTTTTTTCATTTACAAAGGTAAGGTCATCACCCCACCTGTATATGATGTACTGCCCGGCATAACACGTAAACATATCATAGAAATCTGCAGGCAACTTTCACTTCCGGTATCTGAAGAAAAGGTGAGCGCCCGTTCAGTTGTTATCATGGAAGCTGTTTTTATTTCGGGAACATCAAGAAGAGTTCTGCCAGTAAACCGCATTGACGATCTTGATTTTGACCCCGACCATCCTGTTACAAAAAGAATTCAATCAGCATTCAATAAAAAAGTTACTGAATATATTTCAGCCCGAAAAGAAAACCGGTTTTTTCGTGACCCGAAGAGCTAAAGCGTCCGCACACGGACAAATATGAACTATTATGAACAATAAAAGAATTATTGTATCAATAAGCTGATTTATACATATCTCGTAATCAACACATAAGAAACTATGGTATACTTTTGGACATCTAAATAAAAAACAAAGTAATACCTGATGTTTATGATATCAAATTATCTGAAAACGGCCATTCGTTTCTTCTCAAGAAACATTTCTTTTGCCATCATAAATCTTATCGGTCTTGCTGCAGGTATTACGGCCTTTTTGCTTATAGCCCTTTACCTTCAGGAACAGCTCAGTTACGATCGCCATCTCCCACACCCCGAACAGGTTTACCGCCTTGTTGGTATTCAGGAACCTGATAGACTTGACAAACAACATGTATCCATAACCAGCGCGGCATGGAAATCTTTCATTGATGACAATATTCCGCAGGTTGAAGAGTCCTTTCGTATGATGCACGCACATAGCGTTGTGGTTGAAGTTGATGATCAGGTTTTCCGTGAAAATAATTCCTATTTTTCTGAAGGAAATGTTTTGCTTCATCTGGGATATCCTATACTACATGGAGGTGATCCGTATAATATGCTTTCTCAACCTAACCAGGCTGTCTTAAGTAGAGAAAGTGCAGAGAGATTTTTTAATACATCAGATGTTATTGGAAATACCTTCAAAATGGCTGATGAAACATACATCATAACAGGGGTTTTTGAAAATGAACATATCAATTCACATCTGAAATTTAATATCTTACTCTCCCTCAGTACTGTTGACCCCAGTACCCCTTATCTTTTTCATTTCGGCAACAATACACTTACAACATATATTGTTGCTCGTCCCGATGCAGAACCCCAAGTGATTGAAGATCAAATTAACGCAAAACAGGAAAGCATTTATGATGATTATCCCTCGGGACAAATTATGCGAAACACCTTTTATCTTCAAAATGTTCAAGACATTTTTCTGCGCTCAGGTCATATAAAATTTCACATGCGTACCCATGAGGGAAATATTACCAATGTTTACATTTTCAGTATTGTGGCTTTGCTTATTCTTGCCATAGCATGCATAAACTTCATTAATCTGGCTACAGCCAACTCGGCCAAAAGAGCAAAAGAAGTTGGTTTGCGCAAAGTAATGGGTGCAGGCCGAAATAAACTTGCCACACAATTTATTGGTGAGTCCCTGCTGTTGACTTTTTTTGCTGTTATTGCAGCATTGGGTCTTACAGAACTCATTTTACCCTGGTACAATGAACTTCTGGGAACTGAGCTTCATATCAACTTCCTGAATAACTATCTTTTCAATGTGGGATTGCTTGCCATACTGTTAGTAGTGGGAGTAATATCAGGTTTTTATCCTGCGATATATTTGTCGCGCTTTCAACCCGGAAATGTATTAAGATCCGGTAATGGCAGCGGCAAACCCAAATCAGTCTTACTCCGTAAAATTCTGGTTATTATCCAGTTTGCCATTTCAACAGCTATGATACTTGCTACTGCTGTGATTCTGCACCAGGTAAATCATATGCAAAAAAAGGATCTGGGTTATAATTCAGAAAATGTAATATCGTTAATCAACCGGCAAACATCTGACTATGATGACATAAGAGGATTCAGGAATCAATTGATGAGTTTACCCGAAATAAAATCTGCAGGAATTTCCAGCGGTCATAACGGAGTTGCCGGCCGTCAAAGCACTATCATTACTGACGATTCTATCCCTGCAAGTCTTATGGCAAGGTATGGTTATGTTGATCCGGATTTCTTTCCAACAATGGAGATACCTGTTACCGAAGGTCGTAATTTCAGCCATGAATTCCTTACCGACCCGCAACAAACTATGATAATAAACCGTGCTGCACAAAGAGCATTGGGTTGGAGTAACCCAATAGGAAAACGTATAGTCAATAATGATGATGATGAATTTGATTATTATACAGTAATAGGTGTTATTGAGGATTATCATTATTTTTCACTGCACAGTGCCATAGAACCCGCTGTGTATATCTGGAGACCTGGAGAAATGCCTGTGATCAATATCCGTTATCAGACTACTTATCGTGCTCAACTGATGAAAAAGCTGGAAACAGAGTTTAACAGGTTTTTCCCCGGTTACTACTTCCAGGCTTATCACCTTGAGGATTTGCTTGGAAGGCAGTATCGAACAGAAAACAACACCATGCGAATTTTCCTGGGATTTGCCATCCTTTGTATATTGATTTCATGTCTTGGTCTTTTCGGTCTGACATCGTTTATGGTTAACCAGAAACGAAAAGAAATAAGCATACGCAAAGTACTGGGTGGAAGTGTACTTCAAATTAACTATTTACTGTTACAGAACTTTCTGAAATGGATTGTCCTGGCAGCTGCAATTGCAATCCCTGTAACCTGGGTTATTATAGAAAGATGGCTGAATAATTTTGCCTACCGCATACAACCGGGATTCCCGCATATAAGTCTTACCACATTAATCATTGTTTTTATAGCGACAGCAACTGCTCTTACATTGACTACCCGCGCAGCTATGCAAAACCCGGCATCAGCCATAAAATATGAGTAATCCGGCATCGAGATGATTAGGTGTACCAGTGAATTTTACCGGAAATATACCAACTTTAAAAACTTTGCCATGAAGTTACTTTTTATTTTTCGGAAACATATATTTTTCTTATTTTCGTATCTGGTTCAGGAAAACAAATCACCGTCTGAAATTAACTTTTCAGACTTCCCAATGTATATATAACTGATTATCATTTTTTTAGATAATCTTATTTTTTTGATACTTTCTATTTTTCAAACCAAAAGCACTATAAGAGATGAAAACATTTTCAAAAATTACAGCAGGAAGCTATCCATTGATAGTGATGATTTTCGTTACTGCATTATTTTGGTCATGCGGAGGAGGTGGCCAGAATAAAGCCCAGAGAGAACAATTGCAGGAAGCAAAAAACCAAACCATTCAAAACATTAACAGGTACAAAAACGAAATTGAAGAACGGATTGATTATGTTGATGGCCAAATAGAAGAGGCAACAGGTGAATTAAAAAATGAACTCGAAGATGCTCGTGCTACTTTAAAGGAGCAGCAGAAAATCCTGGTAACAGAATTAAAAAATGTAGAGGACGCTTCACTGGAAACATGGAATGACATTGTTGCCGGAGCATCAGAATCATTGGGTAAAGCCCGGTCGAAGATGAACGAAGTGTCGAAAAATGTACGCGAGTTACTTGAAGATGAATAATATCATCAGAATTGAATTCCAAATTGAAAGCCTGCAAAAAAGCAGGCTTTCTTTATTTTTCAATGGTGTTTTTTCTGTTTTCAATTTCTTTGGTGGACAGCATCCCACAGGCTGCATAAATATCCTGCCCCCGTGATTTGCGTATTGTGGTGGTAAGGCCCTTGGCTTCAAGCGCTGCCTTAAACTCCTGCATGATTTCTTCGGTAGGAGCTTCCAAAGGGGTATTGGGTATTGGATGAAAATATAGCAGATTGATGCGGCAACGTATGCCGTTTAAAATCCTTGCCAGTTCCTTTACATGACGCGCACTATGATTCAGCCCCTTAAAAACTATATATTCAAAGGATGTTCTTCTCTGCTTTCCCAGCGTAAACTCTCTTATGGTTCTGAGCACCTCAGGTAATGTGTAAACATTTTCAATAGGCATAAGCTTACGGCGCTCATCTTCAAACGGTGAGTGAAGACTCACGGCAAGATGACATTTGCTGTTTTCAAGAAATACTTTCATGGCGGGTATAATGCCGATGGTAGATACGGTTATCCTACGCGGACTCATCCCAAAACCCCAGTCAGCAGTAAGAACTTCAAGGCTTTGCATTACCCCTTCAAGGTTATCAAATGGCTCGCCCATGCCCATATAAACAATGTTGGTAAGTTCATTTCGTTCGGGCAAACTGCGAATCTGGTTCA
>SKSE01000277.1 GCA_007118135.1 Bacteroidales bacterium
CACATTGCACAATTTATAATTGAACAACAACAGAAATAATATTTATTAAGCTGACAACTCATAATTATTCGTTTTATTAAAATTAATAAAAAAAATGCAGATTACGTTTAAGAATGAACAACAATTAACTACATAAAGTTTTGATTTTTTAAACCTTTGTTATTTCAATCAGATTATTGATACTGAAAACCAATATAAAAATATGTGTATTTTTTTGATATATGCCGAATATTATGCATTTTTTTATAAATTTGCTCAATAACAAAAAACTTAAAGATTTGTATTTCTTCAACTCCCAAATACTGAAATACCTGTATCGCAATATTAAACGCCGCGACACCTACTAGTTTTCTCTATTTATACCCGATAATTTCTTTATGGGTATAAACTCCTTTTTTTCTTTTTCACCCTAATTTTCAATCAAAACACGAATATTGCTATGGAATTACCGTATGCAGAACCTTACAAAATTAAGGTAGTAGAACCCATTTATCGGAGCAGTGCCAAGGAACGGGAGCAATGGATAAAAAAAGCCCGTTATAACTTGTTCAATCTGCAAAGCGACCAGGTTTTTATTGATTTACTTACTGATTCCGGAACCGGAGCAATGAGTCAATATCAATGGTCGGAAATAATGCTTGGCGATGAAAGCTATGCAGGTTCATTATCTTTTCTCAAGTTAAAAAACACCATAACTGATCTGTTGGGCATGCCCTACTTTTTACCCACCCACCAGGGACGTGCAGCAGAAAATGTTTTGTTTTCAACCCTTATAAAAGAAAACGATGTGGTGCCTGGTAACTCGCATTTCGATACAACCAAAGGCCATATCGAATACAGACGTGCAAGAGCTGTTGATTGCACTATTGATGAAGCCTGTCATACATCACAATTTCATCCTTTCAAAGGAAACATCGATCTTGAAAAGCTGGAAGCTGTTTTCAAAAACAATCCCAAAGAAAATATTTCGCTTTGTATTATTACTGTCACCTGCAATACTTCAGGCGGACAACCTGTTTCTATGGAAAATATTCGCGATGTATCGGCACTTTGCAAAAGATACGGTATATTGTGCATTTTTGATGCTGCGCGGTTTGCCGAAAATGCATACTTCATTAAAACCCGTGAAAAGGGCTATGAAAACAAAACTATCAGGGAAATTGTAAAGGAAATGTTTTCCTACGTGGACGGCGCTACCATGAGCAGTAAAAAAGATGCCATTGTAAATATCGGCGGATTTATTGCCCTTCGCGATAAAGCTCTTTTCGATAAAGCCAGTGTTTTTAACATCATGTATGAAGGCTATTTAACCTATGGTGGCCTTGCCGGTCGTGATTTGGGTGCTCTGGCACAAGGGCTTATGGAAGGCACTGAATTTGATTACCTTGAGGCACGAATCGGACAGGTAGCATATCTGGGCGAAAAATTGCGCAGCTATGGTATTCCTATTCAAGAACCTACCGGTGGTCATGCAGTATTTGTTGATGCCAAAAAGTTTTTGCCCAATGTTCCCAAAGAGGAATTTCAGGCACAAACTCTTGCTGTAGAACTTTATCTTGAAGCCGGCGTAAGGAGTGTTGAGATAGGTACCCTGCTTGCCGACCGTAACCCAATCACCAGAGAAAACCGTTATCCGGTTCTTGAACTGCTTCGACTGGCAATACCTCGAAGGGTTTACACCAATAATCATATGGATTATATTGCTGCAGCTCTGGCAAATATTTGGGAAAGGCGGGAAAGTATAACCAGGGGATTTAAAATCGTTTCAGAGGCTCCAATTATGAGGCATTTTACTATTGAATTGGAAAGAGCCTGAGCAAACAAGTTTATCAATTTTTTTGTTGATTTTTTTAACAGGGTGTGATTTTCTGTCACACCCTGTTTAAAAAGATACCCAATAACTAGCTTTTAGAGAAACAAGACTTCTATGAACACCAAACAAAAAGCAGGACGCTACCAACGTATTTATGATCAATTGAAAGGTTTAATGGAGAAGCCGGGCAATACGATGTCCAAACTGGCTACAATTGCGGCAGTTCTCCATCATAAAATGGATTATTTCTTCTGGACTGGTTTTTATTTTCTGGATGGTGGCGAACTCATTGCAGGCCCTTACCAGGGACCGGTAGCTTGTCAGCTTCTTGAGAAAAACAAAGGTGTTTGCTGGGCTGCAATAAACCAGCAAAAGTCGCTGGTGGTTGCTAATGTGCATGAATTTCCCGGACATATTGCATGCGACAGCCGCTCAAACAGTGAAATTGTTATTCCTTTGCGTAACACTGATGGTATGATTATCGGTGTTATGGATGTGGACAGTAAAGAGCTTAATTCCTTTGACGAAACCGACCGTGAAGGTCTGGAAAAAATATTGAAACTGGTTCAAATAAAACAATTAACCATAAACAGCTGATCATGACACTAAAGGCAACAGTTTTCTACTTTTTGCTCCCACTGATGCTAAGCATGGTTCATTTTTCTGTAAGCGCATCTAATGGAATTGGAGAAGGAGCAGTTAAACGTGGAACGCCTTTGAAAGCAGCACTAATATTTGCCCTTTCAACATTTATTCTTACCTGGATTGGATATTATCTTGCATCCACTTTAATAAACAGGTTTGGTTATAAACCTGAAGCCATTGCATTTTTATTTTTCGCCATAATTGGTTTCCGGATGATTCTTCATGCATGGCAAAAAAAAGCCAGTAAAAAAATATTCGACATCAACGAAGTTCCGGTAATATTTGCCCTTGCGCTTGCCCTGGGCATGAATATGCTATTTATGGGAATTGCCGTAAGGTTTCTTGAATTGAATGCAATGCGGTTTACAATCTTACTGGCACTTTCTGTAATGCTACTTTCCTTTAGCGGGCTAATTTTCGGTAATCAGTTTGGAGATAAACTGGGATGGAAACTGGAACTGACCGGAGGCATTTTAATTCTTGCCAAGGGTTTTTGGTTACTAAGCTTCTGAAATGTAATCTGAAATTGAGAATTCTTAAGGTTTGGGAGTATACACACCTTCTACATAGTACATCTGTAAGTTTCTTCTGTGCTTAATTGATATATACCCCCTTGAAACACATAGAAACCTTTCATGAATGTAGTTATGAGTATATTCAGAAATATTTACTCTGGCGGGTTCACAGTAAGCTTCCATTCGCTTTGCTATATTTACTGTACTTCCCCATATATCGAAGCTGAATTTCGTGTTTCCCACAACACCGGCAACAACAGGCCCGGTATGTATACCAATTCGGCAATCAAGCGCTTTTTCTCCGGTATATAACCGGTCTTCCTTATTTGCTTCAATAAAATCACGAATTTCCAACGCTGCCAAAACTGTAGCTGCTACATCATTTTCATTGGCATTTTCACGCAAGCCACCTGCACACATATAGGCATCGCCTATGGTTTTGATCTTTTCCAGGTTGTATTTTTTAACTACGTCATCAAAATTGGCAAAGTAATAATGAAGATCCTGCAAAAGCAACTCGGGGTCAAGCTTTTCGGCAACTTCTGAAAATCCAACAAAGTCGACAAACAAAACACTGGCCATTGGATAGGTGTGAGTGATTGAGTGCCCGTGTACTTTAAGCTCTTCGGCAATATGCCCAGGCAAAACATTCAGTAACAGTTTATCGGTTTTTTCCTTCTCCTTTTCAAGCATATCGTTTATCTGCTCCATCATTTCACTTTGTGCCAGCATGTTTTCCTTCTGTTCCTGAAGTTCCTGGTTGGTTTCAATGAGAAGATTCTGCTTGGTTACCAGTTCCTGGGTGCGTTCTTCCACGATTGACTCAAGGTTTTTATTCTGATAATCAAGTTCTTTTAATAAGTGTTGATTTTTCCGGCTCAGCCCCGAAAACCTGATTGATAGCACATAAGCCTGTCCCATAATAAACAGGAATAAACCAATGGGAAACCAATCAAAGCCCCTAAAATTTCCACTTATATAAATGAAATCGTGAATCATGGCTATAAAAAGCAGGGAGCTACCAACAAAAAAAGTGATGGCACCTTCTCTATTGTTCAGCCAGGCTTTCCAGAGCCAATAAAGAACATTTAGTATGATAACACCAAGAAAAACCTGGTAATAAGGCAAGGTTTCAATAAAAACAATTGTTGGAGAAAAAACTACCAGGAGAGTCAATAATGCAGATATTGCTACGTAAATCCTTGCAAACAGCGCATTAACCTCATCAGCAAACATGTTTCGGAAAAATAAAATAAAAAATGCAGGAGCGAGATAAAGCGACCCATAGGAATTTTTTGACAAAGGCTCCCAGGACAATTGCTGAAATATGAGTAAGAGTGTTTCCTCTCCTGTTGCAGAAACTCTAAGAGACATCAATAAAACAAAAATACCGAAATACAAAGGGGAGGGGTCTTTTTGATAAACAAAAAACATCCCCAGATGATAAAAGGCCATGATAAGCAAACTGCCTATAAGCAGAAAACTCATACCTGCAGCAAAAAGCTGCTGTCTCTGAAGCCGGCATTGTGAACCTAACTGAATGCTTTCTGCCACTCCTCCCTTTTTATGATGATGGTTGGAAATTTGTAAAACCAACTCAACAGTATCCCTATCACTGTGTAGGCTTCTTATTAAAGGCTGATAATGGGCAATAGCATTTTTTTTCTCTTTAGCAACGATGCCGTTCTGCATTATTTCATTGCCATCGAGAAACAAGCGAAAAGCACTGTTAATTTGATTATTGCGAATACTGAAAACCTTTGGCAACCCGTGATTAACTATCCTCAAACGGTAAGTTGCATAACTCAAATCGCGATATTCGTCTATATTTCTTAATTGGTGCCAATATCCGGGTACATTAATTAAAGTGTCCGGTTTAACCGTTTGGATTTCTGACGGGTCAAGTAACTTTCCAGGATAAAACTCCCACTCTCCGTCGAGATACATGATTTTTTTTCCTTCACTGAAGTAAAACTCTGCATCTAATACACCGTTTACTGCCTTGTATGATTGGGAATTATGACAGGAAGATAATAGAAATAACAAAACAATGCCAAAAAGCTTTGAAGCAAGTAAGGCTGGCTTTTGGTATCTGTTATAGGGATTCTTCACTGTTAGGGAAAATAAAATTGCTATGCGGTCAAAAATAAGGAAAAAAGATAAGACAATATGATTTTAATATTTTTTTCGTTTGTTTTTCCTTATAAAACATATCAATTGTTCTTTAAAAACTGGATAAAAGTTATCGTTGCATATGTTACAATTACAGTTACAATTAAAAATCAATACTAAGTTAGATTTCCTGAGTGCTCTCAACCGACCATAAGATTGCAACCCCTTATATCACTGTTATCAAAACGGCCCAATATCTGAAATTCAGAATACGTCACAAATTTTCCCAGATCCTGTGTTGCAATAAAAGAACAGGAGTAGATATTGGCCAGGTCAATAATTGAAATACCCCCTGACATGCCTTTTTCGAGAATTGCAAAGGGATCATTCATGTCTCTGATAAGGACTTTCATCCAGGGAGGAGTTGAAAAAACACCATCACCTTTAGAATAGGCTTGTGAAAGAAGCTCGGTCATTCCATATTCAGAATATATCGTTTCAACAGAAAAGGCATTTTTCAAAATTTCGTGTAATTCTTCCCTTATCATTTCCTTGCGACGGCCTTTCATGCCTCCTGTTTCCATGACCATCAATTGTGGATGCTCAACCGGGAAATTCTCAGCCATATCAAGTAAGGCAAAACTTACACCCAGCAGCAGAATCTTTCTTTCGTCACCACGTAAGCTTAAAATTTTGGTTCCGAGCTGTTGCAGTTCATCCAGGTAAAAACCGCTGTGAGAGCTTTTGCTCAAATGAATCAGTTCATTTACCATGTAAATGAGTGATGAACCTTCTCTTTCCACATAACCAGGTAAAAGAGCAAGGATATGATAATCTTCAGGATCTCCGAAAAAAAGCTTGAAAGCTTTTAAAAAACTTTGCCTGTATACACCAGGCTCACAGATAAAATGCCGGCTGGTTTGCATACCTGACGTGCCGCTGCTTTTGAAAACAAGTGAAGGTGTTTCATTACAGCTAATCACTTTGTGTTTTTTAAAAAACTCGATGGGTAAAAAGGGGATTTGTGAGTAATGGTCAATGTTTGACGGTTTTATTCCGGGAGCATCACAGAAATCGCGGTAAACCTTGTTGTTTTCATACTGAAATTGAAAAACATCAAGTGCAACTCTGTTAAATTGCTCTTCATCTTTTATGAGAAAAATTTGATCCTGAAGTTGTTTTAAATCCATTATTTACTGAAAGCTCTTTAACAAAGCTAAGGAATAATTATAAGGTTCAGAACGATAATTACACCTGAAAAGCATTATAAAACCAAAATTGAAGATTCGGAAAGATGCAATAAATTTATCTCAGGGAAGTTTTCGGATAGTAAACAAAGTTTATGAATAAACATGCCTGAAAAAAGAGACTGTCTCAAAATTCAGTATCTATTTGGATGCCGGACAATTCGATAAACCCATTGTTACTCCTGCTCAAAGGGTCATCTGAATGATAATCAGATGTCGTTTCGAAAGGTTCGACAACCAACTGGTATTTTTGAGACAGCCTCATTTTTTTAGCATGAGCCTGAAGGGTCATCATGTCCCACTCATCGTAAAGTTTGCGCTGGATGTCTGAACAGGATGAATACTCAGTACCGGAACCGGAGCATGATTTATTACCCTCTGGGCTTCATTTCCGATGATCATAGTACTACTGTCTTTATCTGACATCATCGCAACCATATCCATATCATGAATACCAATATAGTCAAGAATAATTCCTGAGGCTTTCTTTCCTTCGGCAAAATCAATAGAACTGCTTATTCCTTTCTGATCAAAGATTTTTTTCACCTGGTGTACATAATTTTTGATTCTTTTTCTGATATCCTTTAGTCCGGTATCATAAACTCCAAGTACCCTAATCTCAGCTCCCAGCTTTTGTGCTATCTCAGCGGCAAAATTGGTTTTTTGTCTGGTATCGGGTGATGAGTCAATAGGCATAAGGATTTTTTTGAAATCCTTTTTCTGAAATACTGTACGAATTGTTATCATAGGGCACGGTGAAAGAGATACCAGCCTGTAGGCATTGCTTCCTATGAAATATTCCTCAAATCCTGATATACCATGTGTACCGGCAATCAGCAAAATAGCGTCGTTGTATTTGGCTTCGTTCACTATTTCAGAATATACCTTTCCTTCGCGTATTCTGTATTTCATTTTTCCTTTTAACTGCGGAGAAAAGTCATCTATCATATCCTTCAATCTTTTTTCGGCCTCCTGATAATGCGCATCTTTGGTATCAGGATAAACAGATTCATCGCTGCAAGGTTTACAAACATGAACCAAAGTCAGGTTTGCTTCATAAGCGTTGGCAATTTTAACTGAATATTTGAGTGCGTTAACTGAGCACGATGAAAAATCTATGGCAACTACAATTTCACTCATGATGTTATTTTTTTTAAATTTAACCAACTGTTTTACTCAAGTAAAAATATAAAAAAATGCCAAATGTTTAACAGAACTCACCCAAAGACACTATGAAAACTATATTCCATAAAATAAAAAACTATTTGTATATACTCTGAAAATGTGAAAGGATGCATCTTTTAGCGCTAATGCTAAAAATTCCTTTCAAAAGATTAATTTTGCTTAATTCAAGATTTTATTAACAATCCTGAGATATTTCATGCCCCGAAACGAATACATTGACCCGGAAGCAAAGAACCTTACCCCTGCGGAAAGAGAATTTGAAAAAGCACTAAGACCCGACAAGTTTTCAAGCTTTACCGGTCAGGATAAAATCATTGAAAACCTGAAGGTTTTTGTGAGTGCCGCCCGACAGCGCCGGGAAGCATTGGATCATGTTTTGTTTCATGGCCCTCCGGGTTTGGGAAAAACTACACTAGCCCATATTATAGCCAATGAAATGGGAGTGGGTATCAAAATCACATCGGGACCTGTTCTTGATAAGCCAGGAGATCTCGCAGGATTACTTACCAACCTTGAAGAGAATGATGTTCTTTTTATTGATGAGATACACCGGCTTAGCCCTGTAGTGGAAGAATATCTGTATTCAGCCATGGAAGATTATAAAATCGACATCATGATTGAAACCGGACCCAATGCCCGTAGCATACAGATTTCACTAAGCCCTTTCACTCTTATTGGTGCCACTACACGGTCAGGACTTCTTACTTCGCCGCTGCGGGCGCGCTTCGGTATAAATGCAAGGCTTAATTATTACGATGTAAATATTCTTAATCAAATTGTAAAAAGATCTGCGTCCATTCTTAAGGTAGAAATTAGCGATGATTCTTCTCTTGAAATTGCCCGTCGAAGCCGCGGTACACCTCGTATTGCAAATGCACTATTAAGAAGGGTACGCGACTTTGCCCAGGTAAAAGGTAACGGAAAAATTGATTTGGCTATTGCCAACTATGGTCTTGATGCCCTCAACGTTGATAAGAATGGCCTCGACGAAATGGATAATAAGCTCCTGCTTACTTTAATTGACAAATTCAAAGGTGGGCCCGTAGGCCTTACAACCATAGCCACAGCAGTAAGTGAAGACCCCGGAACCATCGAAGAAGTTTATGAACCCTTTCTCATTCAGGAAGGTTACCTGATGCGGACTCCCAGGGGTAGAGAAGCTACTGAACTGGCATACAGACACCTGGGGAGATTAAAAAATCCATCTCAGAAAGGTCTGTTCGATTGATCATTATGAATACTCATCCCAATAATATTGCTTCAAAAATCAAGTCAAAAGCATTTGAGCTGGGTTTTGATGCATGTGGTGTAGCACCCTCAGCTGAAGTGGATCAGGAAATAAAAACCCGTTTTAACAAGTGGATTTCCAAAGGCATGCATGGCAAAATGCAGTACATGGAAAACTACCTTGAAAAACGCATGAATCCTGCATTGCTTGTCCCCGGGGCAAAATCTGTTATCTGCCTGGCAATGAATTATCACCAGAAAAACTTTCAACCTGAAAATGCGTATTATAAAGTTTCGCAATATGCTGCCGGTAAAGATTACCATAGCATAATCAAGAGAAAACTTTACTTGTTGCTCGAATTTATTAATACCATTGCACCTGAAAGCAATGCAAGGGTATTTACCGATTCGGCACCCGTACTTGAAAGATACTGGGCACAAAAATCCGGACTGGGTAACACAGGCAAAAATGCATGTTTTATCATACCCAGAAAAGGCAGCTACTTTTTCCTTTCGGAAATCATAATTGATCTTGAACTGGATTATGACATTCCTTTTGAAAAAGACCCCTGCGGAAAGTGCACCCGCTGCATAGATGCATGCCCAACAAGTGCAATTATTTCTCCAGGCGTTATCGATGCCAAATCCTGCATTTCCTACCTCACAATAGAACTAAAAGATGAAATTCCTGATATATTCGAGAATATAACAGGTAATAATATTTTTGGATGTGATATATGCCAGAATGTTTGCCCGCACAATATAAAATTTGCTGTTGAGAGCAAAGAACCCGGATTTAAACCTTTACAATCTATTAGTAACTGGAGTAAAAATGATTGGGAGGTGATGGACAAAAGTACATATCGCAAGAACTTCATTAAAACAGGTTCACCTTTGGCAAGAGCTTCATTTCTAAAGCTAAAGGGTAATATTGAATTTGTGAAAGATTCGTATTACAATCAAAATGATAATCCCAATAATTCCCGTAAACAATAATTGAGAAACGAATCTGTTTTTACTGTAAAACAGACTGCAAACCCCGCAAAGTATTTAATAAAAAATAACAGTAAATCCCTTTTTTTCTCTGTAATTTCGCGTTATTGAGTTTATCTCCTGTTAATTAACCTTTAAAACGAACAAGCCGGGCTTATAAATCGTTTGTATAGTAAATTCAAGATAAATATGAAAAACTTTAATTATAAACCTTATCTTCCTTTCTTTTTTGCCATAGCCCTTGCTTTAGGAGTGCTGCTCGGACTCAACCTTAACTTTGACCGTACCAGTCAGATGTCATCGGAGAAGAAATTTTTCTCCATTGGTTTTGACCGTTATGACAAGCTCAACGATATAATCAATTATATCAATGATTCTTATGTTGATACAGTAAACCGCGAGGAACTTACAGAAGAGGCCATTGTAAACCTGTTAAAAAATCTTGATCCTCATTCATCCTATATTCCAGCATCCGCATTTCGCGAACTCAACGATCCTCTCATGGGAAGCTTTGAAGGTATTGGAATTGAATTTAATATGCTTACCGACACAGTAGTGGTTATTAACCCTATTCCTGGCGGTCCCAGTGAAAGTGTTGGTCTGAGGGCAGGTGACAGGATTATAAAGGTGGAAGATGAATTGATAGCCGGTGTAAAAATAGCCACCCAGGATGTGGTAAGAAAACTAAAAGGTCCTAAGGGCACCAAAGTTAATATATCTGTTATGCGTCGTGGACTGGATGATTTGCTTGAATTTACCATAACACGTGATAAAATTCCTTCATACAGTCTCGACATCGCATATATGATTGATAGTAATACAGGATATATAAAACTCGGTCAGTTTTCAGCCACAACACACCAGGAATTCCGCATGGCACTCGACCGTCTGAAAAGGCAGGGGATGGAACAGATGATACTGGATTTGCGTGGAAATGGTGGTGGTTTCCTGGATGCAGCTATTCAACTGGCTGATGAATTTCTGCAACCCGAATCTCTTATTGTGTACACTGATGGCCGTAAACGTCCAAGAACCGTTGCAACTGCACGTCGAAATGGTGGTTTTGAAACCCAGCCCCTTGTTGTGCTTATTGATGAATGGTCAGCTTCGGCCAGCGAAATTATTGCCGGCGCGGTTCAGGATCATGACCGTGGGCTTATCATCGGCAGAAGATCTTTCGGAAAAGGCCTTGTGCAGGAACAGGTTCAGCTTGGTGACGGTTCTGCTCTCAGGCTCACAGTTGCAAGATATTATACTCCTTCCGGGAGAAGTATCCAGAAACCTTATGATAATGGTTCTGAAGAATACTTTGCCGATTTTATGCAACGTTTCCTTGACGGAGAACTGGAGCACCCTGATAGCATAAAATATGATGACTCGCTCCGCTTTGAAACTGCCGGTGGCAGAATTGTTTACGGTGGTGGTGGCATCACTCCTGATATTTTCATTCCACTTAATACCGACGAAAGATCACCCTATTTTGTGAAAGTTGCCAACCGTGGATTGACTTACCGCTTCGCCTTTGACTATGCCGACAATAACCGTGAAAGGATAAAAGCTTACGAAAATGCTGAGAATTATGTGAAAAGTTTTAGGGTAAATAATATCACACAATCATTTATTCGTTATGCAGAAAGTGAGGGTGTGCCTTTTAATGAAACAGAATTTATTACCGCTGAAGAACTCATAAAAGCTCAGATTAAAGCATATATTGGCAGGAATATTTTTGGAAACGATGCTTTTTACCCCGTTATGAATCAGCGTGATCCCGCAGTTCAAAAAGCAATGGATGTTTTACAATCACAAAACCTGCTAACCTACCTGGCACCAGTTGAAAAAACTCAAATTAACGAATAAGTGCCAGACTAAAATGTGAAGTAACTGAAAATTATTAAAAAATTTCCGGGGCTTTAATTTGATTTGATATTACCCAAAATCAACTCTCACTTTCTTTCTCCAGTTCCTTCATAGCATTTAGCGCCAGTTCCGCAAATTCATTAAGGGGTATACCTGCCTTCTCGCATTCCAGAATATTCTCGCGTTTTACAGATGCAGCGAAGGCTTTCTGCTTCATTCTTTTCAAAATAGATTTGGTTTTTACACTTTGTACTTTTTTATCAGGATAAACAAGTGCAGTAGCGGTAATAAGTCCGGTAATGGTTTCACCCGCGGCCAGTGCATAATGAAATTTTTTGTTTCGCTCACGACCATGAGCGGCGTATTCATTATGTAGCATTATAGCTTCCACGATGTCTTCGTCGATGCCATTTTCTTTAAGAATTCTGGCCGTTTCCATAGCGTGAACTTTCATGTTGGCATTGGTGATTTCCACATCAAGGTCGTGCAACAGGCCTGCAAGGCCCCATTTATCTATGTCTTCATCCAACCTTTCTGCCATAGCACGCAGCACTGCTTCCGATGCCATACAATGAGCAATCATTTTGGGGTTTTTAATATGTTCGTGAAGTAATACTATTGCGTTTTCTCTTTTCATTTTTTACAGTTTTCAAAGCTGCAAATTTAAAGAAAAACAATTTTAACCTGATTCATAAGAAAGGGTGATCTGATATGAAGAGACTTAGATAAAAGTGAGTAATCCAATCACAATTTACAGTAGATATTAGGAAATTATAATCCCACGTATTTTTCACTGACTTCCCATAGCTTATTGGCAACATCCTGTCTTAATGCTACTGTGGCGGGTTTTTTGGGTTTCTTCTTCACAAAGTATTCTCCGGTAATTTTCTCTACCTCGGGTGATGTGGCCAGATATATACTGGTTTCTGCTCCTTTGGTTGGGGTAAGCATAAATGGTTTCATGACAGTTGTGAATAAGCCGGGCATTTTCTCAAATAAACCGGTTGATACTACTCCGGGATGCAGACAGTTAACGGTAACTCCGGTATCTTTCAATTGCTGTGAGAGTTTTTTCGTAAATAGAATATTAGCCAGTTTGGACTGACTGTATGATTTAAAACTTGAAAAGCTTTTTTCGAATTCAAGATCGGCAAAATTTATTTTACCATTGCGGTGTGCTTCACTGGATACGTTTATAATACGGGCCGGAGCACTCTTTTTTATAGTATCGAGCAATAGATGAGTTAATAGAAAAGATGCCAGGTGATTTACGGCAAAGTTCATCTCCACACCATCCTCAGAAAGATTTCTTTTAGTCTCCCAGATACCTGCATTATTGACCAGCAAATGCAATTTATCGTGTTTACTTTTGAATTCCTTAACAAAACTTCGAAT
The DNA here is from genome assembly GCA_007118135.1 of Bacteroidales bacterium. Lineage (GTDB taxonomy): Bacteria > Bacteroidota > Bacteroidia > Bacteroidales > UBA7960 > SKVR01. The sequence continues at coordinate 12,990 of SKSE01000277.1, forward strand.
AGAATCAAAAGATGCCAGGTTGCAATGCATCAGTTCAATTTTCGCATCAGGTGTTTGCTCAAGAATCTCATCTTTCAATATATCACCCTTTAGTGAATCGCGTATGGGCAAAACAACAATAGCCCCCTTAGCTGCCAATACTTTGGCAGTTTCTTTTCCTATACCTGATGTGGCACCGGTAATTAAACATATTTTTCCTTGAATATCCATAAAATTTTCGCTTTTTGTTTTATTATCAAAATGCTTTTAATTTCTACAGATTAGTAACTCCATAATCCATTTGTTGTTCATAAAAAACAATACCGGTGAATACATTTATAGAATTTTAATACCATGATAGCATTATGTTAGAAAATTTACGAAAACAAAAGTAACTGCTGGCTGTTTAATTGCTCAAAACTAATAATATGTCAAGGCATATGGCTTTTCTTATATTTTATTCTATTGTACTGTTGATTTACGGATCCGTTAATTATTATATTTATACACGGGGGATGCAGGCTCTGCCCACTGGTTCATTTGTTAAAACCTTGTTCCCATGGGTTTTCTGGATTCTTGTTGCAACCTATGTGGCAGGCAGAACACTTGAGAAAATTTATCTTTCGCATGCAAGCGACATCCTTGTGTGGACAGGTTCGTTCTGGTTGGCTGCCATGTTGTATTTATTCCTTGTGGTGGTATTGGTTGATATTATCAGGGTGGTAAATCATTACATTCCTTTCTATCCTGCATTCATTACAACCAATTACGAAAAGGTTAAACTGTATATATTTTCCGGTGTTTCAGTTGGCGTTATTTTATTAATTATTCTGGGGCATTTAAATACCCTGAATCCGCGAATTAAAGAAATAAGCGTTCATATTAACAAAGATGCCAATGGGATGACTGAACTCAATGCAGTAATGATGTCTGATATTCATCTAGGAACTCTTATCGGTAACGGGCATTTTGAAAGGATAGTTGAGAAAGTTAAAAGTATTAACCCCGATATTATTTTTCTGGCAGGAGATATACTCGACGAAGATCTTGAACCGGTGCTACGGCAAAACATCGGAGAAACCTTGAAACAACTGAATGCCCCACTGGGTGTTTACGGAGTCATGGGAAATCATGAGTATATAGGGGGGGCAGAACCTGCGTACAATTATCTGGTGTCGCACGGACTGAAAATCATCCGCGACAGTGTAGTGAAAATCAATGAAAGTTTTTATGTTCTTGGCCGTGAAGACCGCGACAAACCAAGATTTGCAGGAAGGGAAAGAAAAGACCTGAATGAAATAGTTAAACTGGCTGACCCCGAATTTCCACTGATCCTTATTGACCACCAGCCTTATTATCTTGAAAAAGCATCAAAGCTGGGCATAGACCTGCAGCTTTCGGGCCATACTCATCATGGACAATTATGGCCTCTGAATTTCATTACTTCCGCCATCTATACAATAAGCTACGGTTATGGTAAAATCGGGGATATGCATGCTTATGTATCCAATGGCGTTGGAACCTGGGGCCCCCCAGTCAGAATTGGAAACAAGCCTGAAATTGTAAACCTGAAAATCACATTCCGAAAATAAAAAAAACCAGATGATTTCTGATAATGCATCCGGCTGTTTGATATAATATTAACTGCCTCATCAAATTGGCAGAAAAATTTTTTTATTGTTTTGTGCTTTCTTCGCTTTGTTTCTCTTCATCTTTTTTCCAGAACATAAGCTTTTCTATATAAGCATGAAAATTACGAATAAAATGTTGTGCATAGGAAAAGCCCGCAGCGAAACGCCGGAAGAATGACACAATGGTTACAAGTTTTTCAACAGCATTTAAACTGTCCATCAACCTGTTTTCGGCAATTAACATTTCATATCTCATTTTTGCCTTTTCCAGCTTGATATCCTGAAGTGTTCGAATATTTTTAAATCTTTGAAAACTCATGTAAAATTTTCGTTATTGAGGTTTTACATCATCTTCTTCATCCTGGAAAAATATATTTACAAGCGATTTGATGATAATTGGACTGAAAATCTTATTCCTGAAACCATAAATAACAATTCCGAGTAAAAGGTACAAACCCCCGACAATAAGTAATCCCAACTCTGTGCTTTCGAGAAGTGAACCAAAATAAATAGCGGCAGCAGCTGAAAGAAAAATTAGTGCAACAAATACCAACAGCAAAACTATGATTTGGGAGGTTATTGCTGTGAGTATTTTAACTGCTTTCTCAAAAGCTGAGATACCATAATACGATATCCTGGTTTCGAGATATTGTCTAAGATTATCCTTTAACTCGGAAATGTTTTCAAAAAAAGTCTTATTCTCCATTGAATCGCAAATTAAATTCTCAGCCCTTAATTTTTCAAAGATAAGGACTAATTAACGATCTCCGGCAAATTGCCTTCAATTAATCATGCATCTTCAACTTTTTTGAATTTTGTCTTGGCATCATTGGCAATTTCTTCAACGTATTTTTTCATTTCGTCCATTTTTTCGCCAACTTTATCACTTACTTCCTTGCCGATTTCATCAGCTTTTTTCTTAAGTTCTTTTCTTGTATCAGAACCTTTCTGAGGAGCAAAGAGAATACCTGCCGCTACACCTATAGCAGCTCCTACTATTAAACCCACAAGGGCTTTTCCAGTTGATTTATCCATAATAATATGTTTTAATAATTAAACAATAATTTAAACCAATAAAG
>SKSE01000128.1 GCA_007118135.1 Bacteroidales bacterium
AACTTATATTTGTATGGCGCCTCATGCCCGAAACCAAAGGAACTTCGCTTGAGGATATTGAGAAACAGATGAGGAGGAGTTGATAGGTTGATGGGTTGATTGGTTGAAAAGTTGAAAAGTTGAGGAGTAATATATGATGGCAAATTGACTTACTGCCGGCCTATTCCCCCTTTTAAGGGGGCCAGGGGGATGTTATTTGATTGAAAAGCTGAAGCTTGATAATCCCCGTCTGAACCAAAACTGCACGTAGGTGTTTGATTTTCGTTAAGAGATTAAATCTCTCTCCAACTAACTGAAATATCATAACAGTATGACTGATGGACTACTCGCCTTGCTGGCTGCTCTTCCGATTTTTGTGATCTTTCTGCTGATGGCAGTTTTGCGTAAGCCAGCCACTGTGGCCATGCCGGTTGCTTTTGCAGTAACTCTGTTTCTTGCTCTGTTTGTCTGGAATACTTATCCCAACTGGGTTCTGGCTGCTTCGCTCAACGGAATTGTCATTGCTTTCAAAATATTGCTTATTGTCTTTGGTGCACTTACCCTGCTGTTTACCCTCCGCGAAAGCGGTGCCATTGAAACCATCAAACAGGGTTTTACCAGTATTTCGCCCGACAAACGTGTGCAGGCAATCATCATCACATGGCTTTTCGGAAGTTTTCTCGAGGGGGCTGCAGGCTTCGGAACCCCGGCTGCCATTGCAGCACCATTATTGCTTTCATTGGGTTTTCCTGCCCTGGCAGCGGTTATGGTGGCGCTTATTGCCAATAGTACTGCCGTTTCCTTTGGTGCGGTGGGTACATCAACGATCATAGGTGTGGGTACCAGTCTGGATTTGCCCCAGGTGCAATCGGCATTGGCGGAACAGGGGATAGGCTGGGAATCTTTTATTCACCAGATTGGTGCATGGTCGGCCATACAGCACCTTGCACCGGGCATTGTGGTTCCGCTGCTGATGATTGCCATGATGACAAAGTTCTTTGGTGAGAACCGCAGTTTCCGCGAAGGACTGGCCATATGGCCCTTTGCCATCTTCGCAGCGCTTAGTTTTCTTATTCCTTACACTCTTGTGGCTGTTTTCCTGGGTCCTGAATTTCCCTCGGTGATCGGCGGACTGGCAGGAATGGCTATCGTTATTCCGGCTGCCCGCAAAGGGTTTCTGGTTCCCAAAGAACGGTGGGAGTTTCCTGAACCCTCGCAATGGGAAAAAAACTGGATGGGAAATATCACCATCGCTCCGGCAACTGAAGGTCAAAAGCAGATGCCACTGGCAAAGGCCTGGCTGCCTTATGTCCTTATTGGAATTCTGCTGGTGGTTACCCGTATCCGTACATTACCCATCAATTCCTGGCTAATGTCGGTAAAAGCTGAAGCGACACAGGTATTCGGCAGCGGTGTTACCATTGATTTTGATCCGCTCTATAACCCGGGAATAATTCCTTTTATGCTTATCTCGTTGGTGGCGGCCTGGATTTACGGCATGAGCCGCAAACAGGTTTCCACGGCATGGTCAGAAGCAGTATTGAGGATCAAAGGTCCTGCCATTGCACTGGTGTTTGCTGTGCCCATGGTAAGGCTCATGATGCAGTCGGGCAACAATCCCTTGGATATGGCCGGAATGCCCCTGGCAATGGCACAGTTCATGGCCGGTATGGTTCAGGGTGCATGGCCCTTTGTGGCTCCCTTTGTGGGTGCACTGGGCTCGTTTATTGCCGGCTCCAACACGGTGGCCAACATGCTCTTCGGGTTGTTCCAATATTCCATGGCAGAGCAAACCGGATTGCCCGCGGTTATTATTGTGAGTCTGCAAAACGTAGGTGGTGGTATCGGCAATATGATTGCTGTACATAATATTATTGCAGCATGTGCCACTGTAGGTCTTGTCGGGGTAGAGGGGATACTTCTTAAGCGAAACCTGATCCCTGTCCTCATTATGGCCACCATTGCCGGGGTAGTGGCATTATTCCTTAGCTACATATAAGCTCTAACAGTAACAGGTAATATCCTAATGATTATATTTGTGGTGAGATGGTTTATTAAATTCACCAGCACAATTATGAAATCATTCAACGATAATAATAAACGGAATGTTTCCCTGTTGCTGGCGCATATTCTTTCACCCGGTGTGGAGGTGCTTTCCAATAACATGAAACGAATTACCGATGCCCTTTTGTGGTCGGCCACTACTGACCGTGATGATGTGGACAGTCACAAATACCGATTGCCCATCTGGACACCCCGCGCTGTGGAATTCAGGAACGAATGGTTGCGAAACGGACGCAAAGGTCTGCGACATGAGCACATGTACCCCCGAAATCTTTTACGTCAAAAGCTTGATCTTTTAGCTTCACACGGAAATGCCACTCCCGATACCATCTATGACCTTCTACTGAAATTCTCACATGCCGCCATTGTTCACCCGGATGAAGCAGCCCTGCTGAACCGCTCCCGCCTGGCCCGCGACCTGCCCCATCCATACAGGAAAAATGAAGATGCCGATCCTGTTGAACTGCTCTTCTCTCGTTACATCCATCTGAAAATTGACCTTAAATTTATTGATTTCTGCGGAGATGAGCTCATTGACAATAACATCTACTATCTGAAAAATGGTGATTTGAATCTTGATTTAATTTGTGAACTGGATTTTGAGGGGTGGGATGGGAGGTAATGGATACACGACCCCATACCCGCACGGCAGTGCGGGTCTACAGTTTTGCACCTGGAATATCCAGGCGCACGGCCGTGCGCCAAAATCCAAAAATGCAATCTTTGGTGTGGGTCCGGACGGCCGTCCGGACCTAAATATTTTATTGTAATAAAAAAAAAACCGTTATTTTTACGATTATAATCGTAGAATTATGATAAATCGAAAAATTGAGCAACTCATCCTGGAAAAATTGGATGATAAAAAAGCCATCATAATTTATGGTGCCAGGCAAACCGGTAAAACCACAGTTTTGAAAAAAATATTCTCTGGTCGCGAAGATGTGCTTTGGCTAAATGCAGATGAACCTGGTGTAAGAGCATCCCTTGAAAATATTTCATCAGCCAGATTAAAGGCTATTACGGGTGATAAAAAGTATATCGTTGTGGATGAAGCACAAAGAATAAAAAATATTGGATTAACTCTGAAGTTAATCACTGATGAGTTGCCAGAAAAAAAACTGATAGCCACAGGGTCATCCTCTTTTGAGCTGGCTAATGATATAAAAGAGCCCCTGACGGGTCGTAAATGGGAGTACGGTTTGTTTCCGCTGGCATTTGAAGAGCTAGTATATCATACTGATATTATAACGGAAGAATCAATGTTACCACATCGTTTGATTTATGGAAGCTACCCTGATGTATTACTTAATGAGGGGAACGAAAAAGAAATACTACAACAACTTACCGACAGCTATTTATATAAGGATATTTTATTGTGGCAAAATATAAAAAAGGCTGACAAGCTAATCCAGTTGCTACAGGCATTGGCTTTGCAACTGGGCAGCGAAGTATCATTCAATGAACTGGGTAATATGGTTGGATTAGATAATCTTACTGTAGAAAAATATATTCAATTGCTGGAACAATCCTATGTAATTTTCAGGCTTCCTGCGTTTAGCCGCAATCTTCGAAAGGAGCTTAAACGGGGAAAAAAGATCTATTTTTTTGATAATGGCATCAGGAATGCCCTGCTGGCAAACTTCAGTCCATTGGAATTCAGACAGGATACAGGTGCACTTTGGGAGAACTACCTGATCAGCGAAAGGATGAAAACGCTGGAATACAATCTTATTTGGGCGAACAGATATTTTTGGAGAACACAGGATCAGCAGGAAATTGATTATATTGAAGAAAGGGATGGGCTTCTGTATGCCTGGGAGTTTAAATGGAATCCGGCTAAAAAGGTAAGGTTTTCAAGGACTTTTACTCAGGCTTATCCCAATCATAAACTGGATACCATAAGCCGGGATAATTATTTCGAATTTTTACTGCCAAAATGATCTAAAAGAGATAGAAAAAAATGAAAAACAGATTTAACAGATTGATCTCCAAAGAATGGCTGCCATTTCAGAAATCGTGGTTCAGGTATGAGTCAGAGGAGAAATTACTTACAGAAAATATCCGTTTTTTCAACAAGGCGGAAATTTCCAAATCTGTTATGCTTTACGCGGGAAAAGATACGGAACTGGCCCGGGAAATCTGCATCGATCACGATATCGAATTCAGAGATGTGAAGAATTATGCCGGCGAACCGGTTCAGTTTGCCGTGTTCGACCTCCGCCACAGGATCACTGAAAAACCCAGTCTGGATGAATACACTGCCATCAGGGATGAGATGATCCGGTTGGCGTTACAGATTTATCCGAATGTGGAACACAAAAGGTTCATTTCGGTCTGGATACCCAATATTCAGAAAGGAGATGCATATTTTCCATTTGCATGGGATCTGGCCAAACACCTGGGGCAGATATTTTCTCTTAAGGATGAAAAGATCGCCTGCATGGAAACAGCAACCGACCCCGCTCCGGGGCCGGTTTACCAACCCGGCAAACAGATTTTCTATTGCCTGTATTTCAAAAAAGATGACCACAGTACAGGCGAATATCAGAATACACAATACCGGTTTTTTGAAAACAATTGCCAGCAACAGGGCCGTATTGAATTTGGCAGCCGGATACCATCCT
>SKSE01000159.1 GCA_007118135.1 Bacteroidales bacterium
ATATCAAATTTTTAAAACTAATCTTTTTGCAACAATCAACTGATTATGTAGTATTTTTGATTAAGAAACAGGGAAATTGGCTTTAGCTATTTGAGATTTTTTCCATGTTATTTAAAAAGTGTTGCTTACTTTTGAAAGGTCTAAACAGCTTTTTCGATTATAAAAATGGAATTATTAAAATAAATTTCCGAAAAATTTAACTATACAATTTTCATTATAAAATCTGAAATAACGAAAAACGATGAACGAAAACACAAAAAATCTTTATCTACAGGGTGTTAGCCTTTGGCTTGACAATATCACGCGGAAAATTCTTGATGATGGCACACTTGAAAAGTACATTAATGAACTGGGTATAACAGGCCTTACTTCCAATCCAACTATTTTCGACAATGCCATTGCAGGTTCTGATTATTATGATAAGGCCATAAAAGAAGCAGCAAAGAGTGAATTGACTGATGAAGAAGTGTTTTTTACCCTTGCGATAGGTGACATACAACGTGCCGCCGATCTGTTTCATCCGATTTATGAAAAAACCAATGGACTTGACGGTTTTGTATCCATAGAAGTATCGCCTTTGCTTGCTTATGATACTGATAGTACCATTAAGGCTGCAAAAGATATTTTCAAAAAAGTAAACCGCCCCAATGTGTTTATAAAAATACCTGGTACACCTGAAGGTTTACCCGCCATAGAAAAAGTTATTGAAGAAGGAATACCGGTAAATGTAACCCTGCTGTTTTCTGCCGAACAATATATTAATGCAGCTGAAGCCTGGTTAAAAGGCGTGGAAGCAAGAGTTAATAAAGGATTGAATCCTGATGTGAAATCTGTAGCATCTGTATTTGTAAGTCGATGGGATACGGCTGTTGCAGATAAAGTTTCCCGAGCTCTGAGAAATAATGTTGGAATAGCAGTTATGCAAAAAACATATGTTGCTTATCTTAAATTTTTGCAATCAGAGCGCATGCAAAAAATGATGAACTGTGGAGTAACTCCCCAAAGACTACTTTGGGCAAGTACCGGAACCAAAGATCCAGCTGCATCTGATATTCTTTATGTAAAAGAATTGGTTGCACCCTTTACCGTTAATACCATGCCGGAGAAAACTTTACTCGCTTTTGCCGATCATGGCGAATCTGATAAATTAATGAGCCGTTCTGATGCAGCAGCCGAAGTAATCTTTCAAAAAATGATGGCTTGTTCAATTAACTATAAAGAATTGGCCGTTGAATTGCAAAGTAAAGGTGCTGATGCTTTTACACAATCCTGGAACAATCTGATGGAAACGATAAACAAGAAAAGATCGGAATTGTAGAAAAATCCTGTTTCTTGCCAGTAATGAAAGCAGCTTTATTACCGGAGCTGTTCATCCGGCAGATGGGGGTGTGACTATTTAGAGAATAAAAGACTAAAAGAAATGGGGGAATGACTTTAGGTCAAACCCCCATTTTTGATTTTATTATGATCCTTATTTTTTCTTCTTCTTGTGAATGTGAGTCGCATGACCAAAATACACTTCTGCGGCTTCCATGATGGTTTCCGAGAGTGTGGGGTGCGGGTGGATGGTAAGTTCCAGATCGCGGGCTACAGCGGCCATTTCAATGGCAAGTGTTGCTTCGGCCACCATACTTCCGGCCTCTTTACCCACAAAACCGGCACCCAGAATGCGGTCTGTTTCAGGGTCGATAATCAGTTTGGTCAATCCGTTTTTCAAACCCAGAGTAACCGCCCTGCCTGATGCCGCCCAAGGGAATTTAGCTACTTCAACTTTTTTACCCTGCTCTTTGGCTTCTGTTTCAGTAAGACCTGTCCAGGCAATTTCAGGGTCGGTAAATACCACTGCCGGAATAGCTTTGGGTTCATAAGCGGTTTTGTGCCCTGCAATATGTTCAGCAGCCACACGCCCTTCGTGAGAAGCTTTGTGGGCCAGCATGGGTTGTCCGGTAACATCGCCAATGGCATAAATATTTTTCACGCTGGTGCGCCTTACCAGATCAACCTTAATAAAACCTTTATCATCAATTTCAACGCCTGCATCTTCCAGACCAATATTCTTTGAATTGGGTCTTCCGCCAATGGCCACAAGTATTTTATCAAAACTTTGCTTTTTCTGTTTGCCATCTTTGGTTTCAAACTCCACTTCCAGCTTTTTGCCCTTTTTATTTACTCCAACAACTTTGGTGTTGAACATAATGTTTTCCATTAGGTCCTTACGTTCTTTCTTGAAAACATCCCTAAGATCCTGATCCAGACCGGGAAGAATATCTGATGTAAATTCGGCTATGGTTATATCAGAGCCCAGTGATTTATATATCACACTCATCTCCAGACCAATATATCCTGCTCCAACAACCAGCAGTTTTCCGGGAACATCCTTTAATTCAAGAGATATTTCGGCATTCATAACATCTTCACTGAAAGGGACGTCGGGCAATGAAGTAGGTGTGGCACCTGTGGCAATGATAAGATTTTCAAATTCAATATTCTTCTTTTCACCTTTGGCCGGAGTAAATTCAAGTGAATTTTTACCTATAAGTTTTGCCATACCTTGCAAATATTCAACTTTGCGGGCTTTAGCCAACTGACCCAATCCACCGGTAAGCTGTTTTACAACCGATTCTTTCCAGCTACGCACTTTGTCAATATCTACTTTCACACCACTGAAGCTCAATCCCCAATCAGCCGCCTTGGCAGCTTCATCTTTCACGGCTGCAATATGCAATAGTGCCTTGGTAGGAATACAGCCATGAAAAAGGCATACCCCGCCCGGGTCTGGTTTAGGATCGATAAGTGTTACATTAAGACCCAGGTTGGAGGCCTGAAATGCGGCAGCATAACCACCCGGCCCTGCACCCAGCACTATAACTTGTTTTTTTTCTGACATTATAATATCCTTTAATATGTTTTTATCTAGCCGTCAAACCCCGGAAATTTTTAAGGTCTCCGGGGTTTGGCCGGCAAATAAATTAAATCAAAACATTGTAACCAATGGATTTTGCATTGCCTCGCACAGCCAGCGCAGGAATCTTGCACCATCAGCACCGTCAATCAAACGATGATCGTAAGAAAGTGACAGCGGCAGCATCATACGGGGTTTGAATTCTCCATCAATAAATATTGGCTCCATTTGAGATCGCGATACACCAAGAATAGCCACTGCCGGACGGTTTACAATGGGCGTAAAACTGGTTCCACCGATACCACCTAAGTTGGAGATGGTAAAATTGGCTCCCTGCAGCTCATCGGGCTTGATCTTTTTGGTACGGGCCTTCTCAGCCATTTCATTCAGTTCCAGAGATAATTCGGTAATGGATTTTTTATCCGCATCGCGAATTACGGGCACCAGCAAGCCACGGTCGGTATCAACGGCAACACCAATGTTTACATACTCCTTGTAAATGATCTCCTCATTCTTCATATCCACACTGGCATTGAATTTCGGGAATTTGCGCAACGCTTCAGCTGTAAGTTTGAGCAGGATAGCGGTAACGGTAAGTTTAGCTCCCTGTTTTTCAACATATTTGGAGTAGTCTTTCCTGAATTTTTCCAATTCGGTAACATCAGCTTTATCAAACTGGAAAACATGTGGGATGCTTTGCCATGAACCTGCCATAGCACGTGCAGTGATTTTGCGGATGGTATCCATTTTTTCGCGGCGGATATTGCCTTGTTTTGAAAAGTCAGGCAATTCGTAATCATCAGCAATCATGCCTGCACCAGAAGGACGGCTCTGTAATTGTTCTTTGGCATAGGCTTTTACATCAGCTTCGGTAACACGGTCATTGGGGCCGGTACCTTTTACCCTTGTAATATCAACACCGATTTCGCGGGCCAGCCTGCGCACTGCAGGTGAAGCAGCAACATGTGACGCCGGTTTATCGCTTGTCATCTCTACCGATCTGCTTTCCTGAACATCTGGTTTGGGTTCTGATTTTTCTTCTTTTGCATCAGAATCATCCTTTTCTTCTTTTTCTTCAGTTTCAGGTTCTTCTGTCTTCTTTTCGGATGGTTTTTCCTCTGCTTTATCCTTCGATTCCTCAGTTTTTTTCTCAGCTTTTTCTTCTTTTTCTTCTTCTCCACCATCAGCTGAAGTATCGATGAGAAACATGACCTGCCCTACTTTAACCTCATTGCCTGCACTCACCTTGATTTCCTTAACGATACCATCCACTTCGGCCGGTAGCTCAAAACTGGCTTTATCACTTTCCATCTCGGCCAAAGTATCATCGGCACCAACTTTATCTCCCACTGATACCAGGATATCAAGCACAACTGCCGATGTAACATTATCAGCTATCTCGGGTAGTTTTATTTCTTTGATCATATCTGAATATTTTTAAATCTCTGTTGGGTTGGGTTTGTTACTATCTATTTTGAAGTCTTTTTTGGCCTTCACTAAGATTTTCTTGTCGAGCTTACCTTCGCGATGCAAGCTATGCAAAGTTGCATAAGCAATATGGCGGTCATCAACCTCGAAATAGTCTCTTAAGGCCCTGCGGTTGTCGCTTCTGCCAAAACCATCAGTACCCAGTACAGTAAGTACTCCGGGAAACCATCTGCAAATTGTCATCGGTATAGCCTTCATATAATCATGGGCAGCCAGACAAAGACCGTCATCATCTTTCAAGCATTGTTCA